>DAOVUO010000168.1 GCA_030632545.1 Bacteroidales bacterium | reverse complement strand
CGTAATAATCTCTTTTGTCCATTATATATATTTTTTCAGGGCTTATAACTTATTCGCCTACAACTACTTTTGAAAAACGAATAACTTTATCGTGTAATTTATAGCCTTTCTCTACTACGTCAACAACTTTTCCTTTAAGTTCAGGCTTAGGTGATGGAATTTTTGTCAATGCTTCATGCTCGTCAGTATTAAAATCCTGATTAATAGCATCAATACAATGAACTCCTTGTTGCTTTAAAAAATCAATAAATGTTGTATAAATTAGCTCAATCCCTTGTTTCACTGCATCAATTTCTTTTGCATCATCGATAGATTTTAAAGCTCTTTCAAAATTATCAACCACAGGTAACACATTTAACAAAATACTGCTACCTGCTGATTTTGTTAGCTCCATCTTTTCCTTAAGTGTACGCTTTCTATAATTATCAAATTCCGCTGAAAGACGTAAATATTTATCTTTCATATCTGCCAACTGCATGCTCATTTTAGCTAACTCATCATTCTCGCTTAAAACTTCTGCCTCTTTGTCAGATTCCTCTTTTTGATCTTCCTTATGCTCATTTTTTTCAGCATCTTCCTTAAGGTCTTCTCCCTCAACGGATTTAGCTTCAGTTGCATCAATATCCTTTGATTTATTCAAATCTTTATCTACTATTGAGGATTCTTGTTCTTGAACATCCTTATTTTTTTGTTTATTTTTTGCCATAGCTAAAAAATATTTCTTTTTTTTATTTCCTATTTACTCGATATCAGACTAACCAAAAAACCTGCCAAGCAGATTTTTACTTTCATTATTTCAATAAAGTACTATAAATCAAACTATTTGCACAAAAAAAAGAATACGTCAAATTGACATATTCACTTTTTAGTCAGTCAGATAAGATAATACTTTGTTAAGTTTTAAGTTTCGAGTGCCAAGCCTTGAGTCAAGACGCTAAACATCAGACAATTGCACTTAATGGATTTATCTTTTTGCAAATAATTATTTAATAATACGTGTATTTTCTTGCACCATTTGAGCTAGTTTATTCTCTAAACTAGCAGAATTTATCCCTCTTGCCAATATTACTCCTTGACCATCAATCAAAAAAGTCATTGGAATTGCTCTTATATTATATTCCTTAGCCACCTTAGAGCTCATAAATTTAACTTCACTAACATTTATAAAATTTGATAAGCCATCTTGTTGTACAGCAGCAAACCACTCGCTAGCATCTTTTTCCAAAGCTATACTATAAATAACAAAACCATTTCCCTGCGCAAATCTCTGATTTCGGTACTCATTAAATATTCTTTTAAGTTCAGAATTTTCTGATCTACTATGCTCCGACCAAGATGCCCAAAAATAAATGAGTACAACTTTACCTTCAAAATCAGAAAGCCCAACTTTTTTACCATTAAGGTTCTTTAATTTAATTTTAGGAGCTATATACCCCTCACTTAAACCTGTATATTTCTGTGCCACAACAGAAAATCCTGTAATGGACAACAAAATAACTAAAATAATTACTTTTGCTTTCATAAACTTAATTATCTATACGTTCAATATGTGCTCCCAATCTTCGCAAACGAGTATCTATACTTTCATATCCCCTATCTATTTGCTCAATATTAGATATATATGAAGTTCCACTGGCCGAAAGTGCTGCTATTAGCAATGCAACTCCTGCTCTAATATCTGGAGAACTCATCCTTGTGGATTTTAGCATAAATTTCCGCTCTAGTCCTATTACTGTTGCTCTATGTGGGTCGCAAAGAATAATTTGTGCTCCCATATCAATAAGTTTATCAACAAAAAACAATCTACTTTCAAACATTTTTTGATGAATCAAAACACTGCCCCTTGCTTGTGTAGCAGTAACTAAAACTACACTTAACAAATCGGGTGAAATCCCTGGCCAAGGCGCATCAGAGATAGTCATAATTGAGCCATCAACAAAAGATTCGATTTGATAAACTTTTTGCTCAGGAATAAATATATCATCACCTTTTATCTCCATTTTAACACCCAAGCGCTCAAATGGCAATAATGTCAGACCTAAATCCTTATATGATACATTTTTAATTGTTATTGCTGATTGTGTCATTGCTGCCAAACCAATAAAACTACCAATTTCAATCATATCTGGTAATAAACGATGCTTTGTACCACCAAGTTCTGCAACACCATTTATTATAAGTAGATTAGAACCTATTCCAGTGATTTTGGCTCCCATATTATTCAACATTCTACATAATTGCTGAACATAAGGCTCCGAAGCAGCATTATATATTTGGGTTGTTCCTTTTGCTAATACAGCCGCCATTACAATGTTTGCAGTTCCTGTAACCGATGCCTCATCTAAAAGCATATAGTTACCTTTGAGCTCTTTAGTCTTAATCTCAAAAAGCGATTTCTCTTTTATATACTTAAAATCTGCTCCTAGTTTTTTAAATCCAAAAAAGTGAGTGTCCAACCTACGACGACCAATTTTATCGCCACCTGGCTTATAAACAACAGCATTGCCCAAACGAGCAAGCATAGGCCCTGCTATCATAATTGAACCTCTGAGTTTACTACTCATCTGCATAAACTCCTCGGTAAATTGAATTTCGGTATTAAGCTCATCGGCCTTAAATGAATAAACCCCTGATGAAAGCTTCGTAACCTTTACACCCAATACAATGAGTAAATCAATCAAGCGATTAACGTCATTAATATTAGGAATATTAGAGATAACAATTTCGGAAGCACTAAGTAAAACAGCAGAAATAACCTGCAATGCCTCATTTTTAGCACCTTGTGGTGTTATTTCACCATTTAATTTATGTCCGCCTTCAATTTTAAAAATAGACATTTACAAAAAATTATTTCTTTCTGTTTAAACGCTTCCTTGTTGAACGTGAATTAGAATTATTTGCCTCTCTCTTAAATGTAGAATTCTTAATTTCATCAGAAATAGCTAATTGCCCCTTAGAAATCTCAGAAATAGCATTGAAAATCATTTCATCATTTATACCTTCTTTTCCCCAGATATAATATGATTTACGCATTTGATTAACAACAGATAATGTTAATTGTTGCTTTTTATCCTCATCACTTTCATTTACTGCCAACTCTATCAAACTCTCAATAATTCGTCCAAAATGCTTATACCTTATCTTATGACTAGGATAATCAATTCGTTTAATTTTTTCTTCGGGCTCTATTTCGGGAGTAGGAAAAGGTGAATCTATATCAAGCTGAAATTTAGCCATTAGTTGCAAATGATCCCAAAGTTTGTGATTAAAATCGCTCACATCGCGTAAATGAGGATGAATATTACCCATAATATGAATAATTGCTTGAGCTGCATTATTGCGTTCCTCTTTAGTTTCAAGCTTGACAGCCGTTTCAACAAGACGTTGAATGTTTCTGCCATATTCTGGCAAAATTAAATGATTTCTACTTGTGTTATAATCCATTATAAAATGTTATTTTTCGGAATTAATCTCGTTTGCTATGATATTTTGCAAATAAATAATATCAATCAACAATACATTAAGCTTTAGTATGATATAAAACAAATAAGCACAATATATTTTTTAAGTTTTTTGATTTTTTTAAATCAACACTTAAACTATTTTTATATTTTGCTATTTGGTAGTGGCACAAAGCTAAAAGTTTTTTATCTGTAAGCCAAATATTTGCTTACTTTTTTATGATTTTTAGTTTGGCAAATTTAAGTAATAATTGTTTTTGTCCAACATTTTTAAAATCAACAATTGCCACAACACTATTTCCATCAATATTTATCTCAATTACTTTACCTTCGCCAAATTTCTGATGCTCAACAATATCGCCAGTCTTTAAATTTGTTAAAGTTGATGTTTTAAACGCACTAGACGAACTTGTGTTTTGCACATTACTTATCGGACTTAATTTTCGCTGACTGTTTGGCAGTTTTTGTTTAGATTTCAGTTCTTTATTTCCTCTATATTCTCGTGGTTTTTTATCAAAATTCTTACTTGTTGTACCTACATGCCAATCCAAATACTGAGCATCAATTTCATTTATAAAACGACTAGGCTTAGGTGAAGAGACTTGCCCCCAACGAAAACGAGATTTTGCACACGAAATAATCAAATTTTCCTCGGCACGTGTAACTGCCACGTAAAACAAACGACGTTCTTCTTCAAGTTCGTGAGCCGAATGCACGCTCATTTGACTTGGAAAAAGCTCCTCCTCCACTCCTACCAAAAATACATTTTTAAACTCCAATCCTTTAGACGAATGTATTGTCATTAACGAAACATAATCATTCTCTTCCGATTTTTTATCTTGATCGCTCAATAAAGCAACATTCTGCAAATAATTTTCTAAAATCGGACTTCCTTCTAGGGCATCAAAATCGGAAACAAATTCCTGTACAGCATTTGTCAATTCCTGCAAATTTTCGTATCTACTAATGCCCTCGGGGCTTTTATCTACATACAAATCTTTAAGCATTCCTGTATCTTTCACTATAATCTGAACTATTTCAGAAGCATTAATCTCCTGATTTTTAATCACAAAATCTAAAACCAATTGCCTAAATTGAGCTAAAGGCTTTAGCAATCTGCCACTAGATTTTATATCCACAATTTTCTCAAAATCTTTAACTATTTGCCACATTGATTGACCAGTATGATTGGCATGAGCTTCGATTTTGGCAATTGAGGAAGCTCCAATACCCCGCTTTGGGTAATTAATTACTCGCTTTAAAGCCTCATTATCATTAGGATTAACAACAATTCGACAATAGGCCAAAATATCTTTTATTTCTTTTCGCTGATAAAAAGACAGTCCACCAAATATTCGGTATGGAATATTCTTTTTGCGCAAAGATTCCTCAAAAACTCGCGACTGTGCATTTGTACGATATAAAATGGCAAAATCTTTATAATGAAATTGCTGAGCCATTCGCATATCAGTAATTTTATTTGCTACAATATAACCCTCTTCAGCATCTGTATAGGCTTCGTAAACATCAATTAACTCACCTTCGTGCTTTTCGGAAAAAACATTTTTCTGAATTTGTTTATTATTTTTAGCAATTACACTATTAGCCGCATTAACAATATTTTGCGTAGAGCGGTAATTTTGCTCTAGCTTAAACAATTTATGCTCAGGATAATCTGTTCTAAAATTAAAAATATTTTCGATTTTTGCCCCTCTAAAAGCATAAATACTCTGAGCATCATCTCCTACCACACATACATTGTGGTGCAAAGCAGCTAATTTTTTAATTATCAAATACTGCGAATAATTAGTATCCTGATACTCATCTACTAACAAATATTTATAACGTTTTTGATATTTATCCAAAACATCTAAATGATCACGAAACAAAATGTTAGTATTTAGCAATAAATCGTCAAAATCCATTGCCGAATTTTTCTTACACCTTTGAGTATAAATCTGATATATTCGTCCAGTTTCGGGCTGTTTACTGTTTCTGTCGCGAGTTATAAAATGATTATTTGTTTTATAAGACTCAGCCGAAATTAAATCATTTTTTGCAGATGAAATTTTACCTAAAATTTGGTTTGGCTTATATACAGCAGAATCAAGTTGCAATTCTTTAATTATTGATTTTAGCAAATTTTTAGAATCTGCCGAATCGTAAATAGTGAAATTTGAAGGAAATCCAGTTTTTTCGGACTCCGAACGTAAAATACGAGCAAAAACACTGTGAAATGTTCCCATCCAAAGGTATTTTGCCACATCCGAACCAACGATTTCGGCTATTCGAGCTTTCATCTCTTTGGCGGCCTTATTTGTAAAAGTAAGAGCCAAAATTTCGGAAGGACGAGTACCATTATTTAACAAATGTGCAATTCTAAAGGTAAGTACACGTGTTTTTCCTGAGCCTGCACCTGCTATTACAAGTGCTGGGCCTTTAGTATTCACAACAGCTTCGTGTTGCGCTGGGTTTAATCCGTTGAGGTAATCTTTCACTGCAAATTTCGTTTATAAAAGGCAAATATAAATTTTTTATATGCAGTATGGAATTTTGTTTATCAACAGGAAGGAAGTGGGAAGTAAAAAAGTTGAAAGTGGAAAGTTGAAAGTTAGAAGTGTAAATTTGACGATTCCATGTCCTAGAGGACGATGGAATGTCAAAACAACTGCAAAAGAAACTTCCCGAAAGTTTTAGAACTTTCGGGAAGTTGATGAAAAAAAAATAAAGCCCTGTTATCATCATCTATTTATTTTACCCGTAGCTTAAAACCTACGGCTAGTAATCCGAAAGACCTTGAAGCGTGCGCAGCTCTTT
>DAOVUO010000026.1 GCA_030632545.1 Bacteroidales bacterium | reverse complement strand
ATCTTTACCCATACGAGTATTTCCTCCACCAAGGAATAATTCCCAGTTTAATTTAAGATTATTGGGTATTGAATCGCCGTAATAGTTTCGTTGAAAATTTCCTAAGAATGTAGGGTTTATAAATTTTATCTTTTCTTGATATACCTCTAAATGAGAAATTGTCTCAGTTTCGGTTGAATTTATTGTTTTGTATTGTACAGAATTTTGACATGAAAAAAACAAAACCGCTATTAGCATAGCGATTTTGCTTTTTTTTTATAATTAGATTACTCCAAATCTTCATAAACAAATGAGTGTGTTGTCGAATCTTGTGCCAATTTAATGACTTTTTCGTATTCCTCTGGACTTAAGTCGTTAAAATAGTAGTGAATTGGATTAACAGGATTTCCGTGAATTCTTACTTCGTAATGTAAGTGAGGTGCCGTAGAACCACCAGTATTACCAACTTTACCAATGATGTCACCTCTTTTTACTTGTTGACCCACTTTTACTAATACCTTGTTTAAGTGTGCATATAAAGTTAAATAGCCATAACCATGATCTATTCTAATTTGGCTTCCATATCCTCGTCTTGAATGTGAAATTTCAGTTCGTACAACTGTTCCATTTCCTGCACTATAAATATTTGTACCTCTAGCTGCGGTTAAATCTACTCCCATGTGCATTATCCATCTGTGGTAAATTGGATGAAAACGCATCCCAAATGGAGAACCAAAACGAGTTAAGTCTTGAATTGCAATTGGTTGAATAGCAGGAATACTGGATAGCATTCTTTCTTTATTGATAACTAGTTTTACGATATCGTCAAAAGATTTACTTTGCACAACTAATTGTTTCTCAAACTTATCAAGCTTTATGTTGTTTAGTATTACTGTTTCTGAATTTTTGTAACCTTCTAATTTTTTATATCTATTTACACCACCATAACCCGCCTGACGAACAGAACTTGGTATTTGATTTTCTTCAAAAATTACTCGGTATATATTATCGTCGTGGTATTGTATTTCAGCAAGTTGGTTTATAGATAAATGGAGCTGCTCCGAAAGTAATTCGTATTGAGCCAAAATATCTGCATTTTTATGTTTTAAGTCAGATTGTTCTGGGCTATCTAAGTAAAAAGAGAATACAAAAAACAAAGCGATACCTAAAATAATTGCTATTGCTGATTGTGGTAAAAGTGTTTTTAATACCCAACTAAAAAAATCACTATCTATTCTTTGATAGCTAAGAGTTTCAGGATCAAAGCGATACTGCGTTTTTATAAATTTCATTATGTTCGATTACTTTATCAATCTTCTTAAACCAAAAGTATGCCATTTTTTCTTTTTTACAAAATATTTTTTTACAAAATTATTAACAATTAAAGATTGAAGCCAATTACCAGAATGTCATCTATTTGCCTTAGATTTGATTTCCAAGATATAAATGTTTCATTAAGTATTTTGTATTGATCGTTCATAGATTTATCGTAATTTGTTATGAGCAGTTTTTTAAATGCTTGTTTCATGAATTTTCTGCCTTTTAAACCTCCTATTTGATCATAGTATCCATCAGAAAACATGTATATGGTTTCTCCACTTTTATATTTGATGCTCGTTTCTTTAAACGTCTTAACTTTATTTCGTACTTCAAATCCACCAATGGAGTAGGGTGTAGAAGCTAGTACTTCGATGTCATTTACCCCTTTTGGAATATAGTAAATTGGATTGTGAGCACCAGCAAAATAAAACTCACTTTTAGTTAAGTTGATTATTACAAGCGATATGTCCATCCCATCCTTATTTCGCTTGTCATTTTTCTCGCTTTGAAGGCGTGATTTAATGCCAATTTCCATTGAAGATAAAATTTTTGCTGGCGAAATTAAATGATGTTCATTAATTGCTTGTTCTAAAAGGTCGTTGGCTATTATCGACATTAGCGCACCAGGTACTCCATGTCCAGTACAATCAATTGCTGCTATAATTTTGAATTCATTAACTACACCATCTAGTTCTTGTGTTTTTTCTTTTATCCAATAAAAATCACCACTTAAAACATCTTTTGGTTTTAGGAATACAAAAGAGCTTGGGAATGTATTTTTAAAAGAATTTTGTGACGGCAGAAGTGATTGTTGAATTCTTTTAGCATAATTAATGCTATCAGTTAGTGTTCTATTTACATATTCTTTTTGGTCGAGAGCTATTCTTAGGCGTTGATTTTTTTCTTCAATTTCGTCTCGTTGTGCAGCAATTTCTTCTTTTTGTTGGTATACTTCTGCAGTTCTTTGTTCTACTTTTTCTTCAAGCGTTCGGGTAAGTTCTTCTAGTTCGCCAAATATTTTGTCATTTTCAATTATTGTAAGTATTTGTGATTCTAGTAGGTTTAAAAGACTGATTCTATTATTATTTACCGAAATTTTATTTTTTTTGTCCTCAAAATATAATACTGTTTTTACACAGTTATTTTCAAGTATTGGATAGCAAAGTGCCTGTTTTGTTGTTGCTTTTTTGAAGTAATCTGCTGATTTCTCAAGTTTAGTATAATTATTAAGCTGACAAACTTTCTTTTTTTTGATTAAATCAAGCAAAAGTTCAACTGGTAGCTGTTTGTGATTTACAATTTGTTCAATATTTAGAATCATTTCGGGCAAACGATCAATATAATAATTTGCTTCAGAATCACATCCAGCTAATATTTCTAATGTATCGTCTTCTGGTGAAATTATATAGCCTTTTGTAAAACCAAGTTCTTGTGTGAGTATTTTTATTGGAGCTCTAAGTTTATAATTTTGTTCAAGTATTAATTTCCCTTTTATTCTGTCTAAGGTTTCAATTTTTGCATTCATCATTTCTACTTGTTTTTGAGACAAAGAGCTTCTTAGCGCAAGCATAAACGATTGAATTAATACAAAAATGAATATTCCTATTGGAACAGCAACAATTGTAATAATTGTGCCAGTATCGTTTAAAATATCATTTAGTATTGATATAAACAATATAATAGTACCGATAGCTACAAGATTAGCACCAGTTTCTTTATTAATTACTGCTTTTATAATGCCAACAAGTGTGAATATTATTGTAGACAGAGCTACTATGTAGAAAATAATTATCAAATGAGTAAAATAGCAGGAAGGAAGTATGAGTATTATGAACCAAAATATAGCTATAGAGTAACTAATGATTTTTAATATTTTTTTATTGTAAAATTTATTAAAAGAAGCATAACTAAACCAAGCAAATGAGCTTAAGCCAATTAAACTTGACCACCAATTAATTTTTACATTTAATTCAAATGGAAGTACACCAAAAATGTAGTTAACAAGAAATTCCCCTCTTGAAATAACGTAAAATGCTGTTGACAGTGTTAGAAAAGCGAAATAAAGAGCAGTTACTTCTTTTTTATTTAAAAAATAAAGACCAAGGTGATGAAATGCTATTATTAGAAGAACTGCAAGAATAAAAACACTTTTAGAAAAAAGTTTATTTTGCTGTGATTCAATTGCTTTATCGCTGCCAAATTCAATGCTGTTTGCTATACCACCTTTCCTGTGATCAAAATTTGCAATTTGTATAGTAATGTGAAAATCTTTCTTTTCTGGTGTAAACAACACTCTTTTTATCTCCCACGATGGAATTACGTAAGTTTCACTTGTGTCTATATTTCCTACTTCTATCAATAATTTATCATCAATCCAAAGCTTATAGGCAGATTCAATTCTATCTACTTTAATTCCATATATTTTATCTAGTTTGTCAATTTCTACTTTAAGGTGATATGTGGCAAATCCTTTTCCACTAATCTCTTTTCCGTTGATAATAAAATTATTCCATAAAGCAGGTATTGTGAAGTAGTCCGTTTGTTCAGGTTCTACTTTTTCAAGAAAATCTTCTGGTGGAATAAATTGTTTCCAATAAAAACTCCAATCTCCATCTAAACTTATAAGTGTATTTTTATCAAAATCAACTGTTTTTAAATTGATTTCACCTCTAATGGCAAAATTTGTTTGCTGTGCTCTACTCGAAGTAATGGCAAGGATTAATATGAATGTGAAAAGTAGAGTAAAACGTAATTTGCTCATTTATATATATTTGAATAATTCAATCTCTCTGCATTTTAGAACGTACAATATACTACTTTTTTACAAAGGTTAAACCTTTCTTTGTTTTTAACTTAAAACTTAACAGCCTGTCCCGAACATCGGAGAAGTATTTTTTAGTCATAGATACATTAAAGATTGCGACTAGTTGATTTTTTACACTAAATATATATTCTTCTTAATGAGTTTAAAATATAATTGATAGGAGTGGAATCTTTGTGGAAACACAAAAAATAAATTACTTTTAAGCCTTAATTTGAATTTTATGGCACAATCTACAATTATTGATTTTTTAGAAGTAGACGTATATCAACAAGATTATAAGGTGCTTGAGCAAGTAGAATTTTCTATTCAAGCAGGTGAGTTTTATTATATTATAGGAAAAGTTGGAAGTGGAAAAACTACATTAATTAAAACAATTAACGCAGAAATTTCACTGTCAAGCGGTAGAGCAAGTGTGGCAGGTTATAAGCTAGATGATTTACAAGAGCGTGATGTTCCATATTTAAGACGAAAATTAGGTGTTGTTTTTCAGGATTTTAAATTATTAACAGATCGTTCTATATATGATAATTTGGAATTTGTTTTACAAGCAACTGGTTGGCGTTCTAAAAAAGATATTAAGAATCGTATAAATGAAGTGCTTGCTTTAGTTGATTTAAAGAGTCATGTAAATAAATTTCCTCATGAACTTTCGGGTGGCGAGCAGCAAAAAAGTGTTATTGCGAGAGCTATTTTAAACGAGCCTGAAATTATATTAGCTGATGAGCCTACGGGGAATTTAGACCCTGATACTTCTGAGGAAATTATGAATTTGCTTTTTGGTTTGAACAAGAATGGGAAAACTATTTTAATGGTTACTCATAATTATTCTTTAATGAAAAAATATCCACATAAAGCATTGCGAATTAAAGATAAACATATTACTGAGGAAAATATGCTTGAAGAAATTATTGATTTTACCGATTTACAATTTTAATTTTTTGTGAATTATATTTAGATGAAGCGAGTTGATTTGTTTTTGCTATTATCAATAGCTATTATTGTATTATTGCTCATTTTTTTTCCTGTCCTTCTTGATTCGTATAAAGTTTTTAATAAGGAGCATGGATTTATTACTGCATTTATAAAATTTGCATTATTAGCCACTTTTGGTGAGTCGTTGGGATTGAGAATTAGGATGGGAGTGTATAATAAAACTGGGTTTGGCCTAATGCCCAGAGCAATTGTATGGGGTTTTTTAGGACTTACAATAAAAGTTGCTTTTGTTGTGTTTTATTCAGGCGTTCCTCTTTTAGTTGAATATTTAGGAATTGATGGCGTTGTAAATGCCATGAAAACAGCAAGTTTTACTTATCAAAAATTGCTTGGAGCTTTTTCTATTAGTGTTTTAATAAATATAATTTATGCACCAGTTATGATGACATTTCATAAAATTACTGATACGCATATATTAGTTAATGAAGGACGTTTGAGTGCAGTAGTGAAACGTATTCCTTTTGGTAAAATATTACACGAATTAGATTGGGATACTCAGTGGAATTTTGTTTTTAAAAAAACAATTCCTTTTTTCTGGATTCCAGCACATACTATAACTTTTATGCTTGAGCCCGATTATCAAGTTTTGTTTGCTGCTTTTTTAGGAATTGCTCTGGGCCTAATATTGGCTTTTGCAAATTTGAAGAAATAATAATGCGTAAAAGTCTGCTTTTTAAAGACTTAAATCCTTGTTAGCCAATATATTTGTCTGTTTTGTGATGAGAGTAAAAGTTAAAAGAAGAAAGTATTAAGAAGAAAAATCTTTTGTCTAATAAGTCTCAAAAAAGATATAAGTTATTAGTAATCAATTAAAATTAACCTCGTAAAGTAGTAATAAGTGTAAAGTAACTGGTTTGATGATTTTTTGTAGAAGCAATTCCTTAAGTTCTTCAGTATTATAGTTTACGACTTTTGTTAATTAGATAAAAGTCAGCTACAACCAAAGCAGCCATTGCTTCTACAATTGGTATAGCACGAGGAACAACACAGGGGTCGTGTCTTCCTTTTGGATTAATCGTACTTGATTCAAGCTGTTTGTTTATTGTTTCTTGTTTTTTTAAAATCGTTGCAACTGGTTTAAAAGCAACCTTAAAATATATGTCTTGTCCATTTGATATGCCACCTTGAATTCCCCCTGAAAAGTTTGTTCTGGTTTTTATATCATTGTTTTGCTTATAAAAAATATCATTGTGCTCTGAGCCTTTTAATACTGTACCGTTAAATCCAGAACCAATTTCAAAACCTTTAACTGCGTTTATTCCAAGCATGGCAAATCCTAGTCGCGCATTAAGTTTTTCAAATACAGGTTCGCCTAATCCTATTGGAATGTTTTTTATTACACATGTTATAGTGCCACCTACTGTATCGCCTTCTGCTTTAATTGTTTCTATATAGCTAATCATATTTTTAGCTATTTTTTCATCAGGACAACGAATTATATTATTTTCAATTTGGCTTAAATCTAATTCAGAATAAGGTGTTTTTAATTCTATATTTCCTACTGATGAAGTATATGCATAGATTTCAATTTTTTCTTTCCAAAGAATATGTTGCGCTAAGCTACCACCAACTACTTGAGAAATAGTAGTTCTTGCTGAACTTCTTCCGCCCCCTCTAAAATCTCTAAAACCAAATTTTTGATCGTAGGTAAAATCGGCATGCGATGGTCTATAATTTTGGGCAATGTCGCTATAATCAGATGAACGTTGATTACTGTTTTGAACACTAAATGCAATGGGTGTTCCTGTGCTTTTGTTATCATATATTCCTGAAAGAAATATTATTTTATCAAGCTCGTTTCTTGATGTAGTAATTTTTGATTGCCCAGGTCTTCGTCTGGTAAGTTGTTGTTGAATGAATTGTGTGTTTATTTTTATTCCACTAGGAAAGCCATCAAGAATACCTCCAATTGAAGTTCCATGAGATTCGCCATAAGTAGTAAGTTTAAGTAATTGACCAAAGCTATTGCTGCTCATCTTTGCTTGGTTTTATTGGTAGGCTAACAAAAAACGTACTTCCCTTTCCTATTTCACTTTCTACGTATATTGTACTATCATTTAATATTGCTAGGTCGTTACAAAGCTTTAGTCCAAGTCCTGTCCCTTTTTCATTGTTTGTCCCGTAAGTAGTATAAATGTTGTTTGCATCAAAAAGTTTATCTTGCATTTCTGGTTTTATACCTACGCCTGTGTCTTTTATTGATATGTTGATATAATTATCTATGGGAATGCATGCTATTTGTACTGTGCCATTTTCGGGTGTAAATTTAATAGCATTTGATATTAAATTACGCAATATGGTGCTAACTGAATTGGAATCGCAATAAGCAGAACAATTTTTGCTTACCTTATTAATAATTTTTATTGATTTAATGTCTGCTGTACCTTTTAATAGCTTTATGTTTTCCTCAACTAAAGAAAGAATTTTTTTATGATGAGGTTTAAATATCATTTCATTTTTTTGTGCGCGAGCCCAAAGCAGAAGATTTTCTAATAAATTAAATGTTTGTTGAGATGAATCGTTAGCAGTTATTAGCATCTCTTTTATTTCTTTTAGTTCAAAAGATTCAAATTGTTCGGTAAGCAATTCTAAAAGTTTTTGAAGACTTCCTACTGGGCCACGCAAATCGTGACCAATAATAGAAAACATACGGTCTTTAGTTTTATTTGTATCTAAAAGTTGTTGTTCTCTTATACTAAGTTGATGCAAGGTTTGTTTTAATTCTTCTGACTGTTCGTTAACTTGCTGATTTTTAATTAATAATTCTGCGTTTGCATTTTTTCTAATCACTCCCAAACGGTAAATAAATACGGTGATAACCAAAAGGGCTGCAAATATTATAAGTAAATAGTTTTTATTCCTATTTTGTTTTGCAATAATTAATTCAGTCTCATTTTGTGTATTTATGTTTTCTATTTCAATTTTGTTTTTTTCAAACTCAAATTGGTTTAGTAATTCATAATTATTGAGCTTGTTCTGTACATCTTGTTGAGCAATTGAATCAACATTTATTTTGAATTGTTTAAATTCAATTAAGGCATTTTTGTAATTGCCTTGTTTTTCAAGTATCTCACTTTTTAATCTATGAATTTTAATAAGGTAATCGAGAGAGCCAATTTTTTTTTATTTTAGAGTAGACATTATTAACATGTTTTAATGCTAATGCATATTTTTTTTGTTGATATCTGGTTTGGGCACGTAAAATTTCAAGATCTATGATTGAAAAGGAATCTCCAACCTGATAATAATATTTTTCTGCTTTGTTAAAGTTTTTGAAAGCTAAGTCAAACTTTTTTTGTTTATGTGCTACATCACCAAAATTTAAGTAAGTATTAGCTATGCTCGATATACTACCAGTTTCAATGTTTAGTTTTAATGATTTCCCGTAATAGTAAAGAGCTGAATCAAATTCTTCCTTACTATTAAAAATCTCCCCCATATTATTATAAGCCGTTGCTATACCATTTTGTGAATTTTCCTTTAATGCAATATCTAAACTTTTTAAATAATACTCATAAGCTTTATCATAATTTTTCTGCATACTCAGAACAATACCAATATTATTGTAAGCTGACGATAGGGTACTCGAATCATTTAAAGATACTGAGTGATTTGCAGAAATAATATATTGCTCTAAAGCTTTTTGGTAGTTTCCACTATAATAATAAACAATTCCAAGATTATTGTGTGTTGCTGCTAGCCAGCCAGTATCTTTTTCAAGCTCCCATATTTTTATAGCGTTATAATAGTGTTTTGCAGCTTCATTAAAATTACCTGAGGTTTGTGCTATAATGCCAAGTATATTCAAACATTTTCCTTGATTTATAACATTATTTGAATTTTCGGCAATTTTTTCAGCTTTTTTAGTAAGTGATATAGAGACATTTATATTAACTTCAATGTATTTAAAAGCTTCTTTGTACAAAAAGTCAACTTGTTCATCAATGTTTTTAATGGTATCTACAATCCTAATTAAGCTATCTAATTTACTTTGTCCATAAATATTACTTGGTACAGACAAAACTGTAACTGAAAAAAAAAATCTTAAAAAAATCTTAAACTTATTTTGGGACATTTGCTCAGAAATACATATATTTAAAATATCAATATCTTTGTTATGTATTACAAAATTACAAAAAAAATGCCAATATAGTGAATTTTGTTGCTTATAATACAGTATCACTATATTTCGGTGACAAATTATACTCTTTAAATTTTAGGAGAGTTTATTTTAAATGTATGGAATAGCTTTTATCAAAAAGTTTGGCTACTATATTTTAATACAATTTGCCGATTTTGATATTTGGTATTTTTTGTTAATGGGGATTCTGATAGTGAGGTGATTACAGAAATTTGAGAAATTTTTTAGCTCGATAAATTGTCCTATTCGTTTAAATGAATTATCTTTAACTGGGAAACAGGTCGCATTTGTGCCTGATTTGTTGAAGAAAATAAGGTCTTGTGAGCACCTCACCAATTTAATGATGAGGCTTTAATTAAAATTGTAAAGCTTATGTATTAGGCTTTTGCATAACAGATTTTTGAGTATGGAATATTCGGATTTAGTTCAATGTGTAGATTTAAAAGCATTTTCAGAAGCTGGTTATGATGGCTTAGAATATGTTTATCGAGGAGAATTTGGAAATGCGATAAGTCAGCAAATCTTATTGATGGCAGAAAAAGATTTGGACAACACTGATGGCAGAGAAACCGTAAAAAAAAGAATTTTTTTTATTATGGTCGAAGGCCTACAGAATATTACTCGACACCAAGATTTTGGAGGTGAGCAAAAACATGATTATGTAGGTGTGTTTTTTATTCAGCGAAAGAATAGGGAATATATAATGACAACTGGTAATGTAATAGAGAATAAAGATATTGAACCACTTAATGAAAAACTTGAAAAAATAAATAGTTTAGAAATAGGGGAATTAAAAAAACATTATTTAAAAAGATTAAAAACTGGGAGTTTAAGTGATAAAGGAGGTGCAGGATTAGGATTAATAGAAATGGCAAGAAAATCAGGGAATAAACTAGTTTATGATTTTATGCCAATCGATGATGAATACTCTTTTTTTTATTTTCAAACGGTATCCACCATTTCAGCTGTAAAGCCATTGAATGCGATAAAGCTTGAAACTATGCATGGAACACTGAGTTATATCAAAAACAGGCATAAGCTTTTAAATCAATTTTCTGTTCAGATAGAATATAAAGGGAATTTTTCGCAATCAAGTATTCTTAATTTATTGGGTGTTATACGAAAGAATAAGAGTAAAAATAAGCTTCAGTCTAAAGTGTCAAATATTATGATTGAGATGCTTCAGAATACTGCAAAGCATGGTGCTAATAAAAATGAGAATGGGCCACCAGCTTGTTTTTATCTCATGGAAAAAAATAATAATTTTACATTATTAACTTCTAATTTTATTGAAAAGGATTATGAAGAGGAGTTGCTTGAAAAAATTAAATTTGTAAATTCGCTGAATAAAAAAGAGCTAAATGATTATTATAATCGTGTATTGCTCTATTTTGATGCAGATGAAAAGAAAACAGGTTTAGGTTTATTAGATATTAGAATAAAAAGCGGTCAAAAAATAGGTTATACTGTTTTACCATATAGTCAAGAATTTGCTATATTTTCAATTTATATAAATATTAATTTAAGTTCAAAAAAAATGAAATCTTTAATCATAGAATCAACTGAAGAAACCCCACAGGTTGAGTTTAATGCAATAGAGTCAAAATTTATTATTGCTCAACGTTCTTTACCCGAGAATGCAATTGAGTTTTATGAACCAATACTTTCGTGGATTGAAGAATATTCAAAAGACCCTAATGTAGTAACCATTTTTGAATTTGATTTTGAATATTTTAATACAGCTAGTTCAAAACAAGTAATTAAAATCTTACTGTTATTAGAAAATTTAACCAATAATAGTGAGGTGAAAATAAAATGGCATTATCGTGATTATGATGAAGATATGTTGCAGAATGGACAACGATATAGTTCCTTAGTTGATATTGATTTTGAATTTATAGAAATTGAAGAAGAAGACTAATTTTTTTTTGACTGCTATAGTTAAAATATTAGAATAAAAAGTGATGAAAATTAATAGAATATTTGTCAGTTTAAGTGTGTTTATAGTTTTATTGACACCAGCTTGTTTTGAGGACGATTTAGGCGATATTAGAGATAATATTACAGGAACTTGGCGCTGTCAGGAAGAAAGCCAATTGTTTGAGGTACAATATTATGATGTTGATATTAGTAAAGATGAAAGCGATGAACTTCAGATAGTTATATATAATTTTTTTGATAGAAAGCAAGATGTTTTAGCTGTTGTAAGCGGATTCTCTTTAACAATTGAGGCGCAAGAGATAGATGGATGGTTAATTGAAGGAACTGGTGAAATGAGTACTAATTACGAAATAATTACATGGCAATTTACTGCTGATGATGGTAATGGCCCAGAAGATTTTTCTGCATATTATAATATAAAATCCCCTGTTGCCATAGATTTTTTAATCGAAAATTAATCCATAAGGGCGTTTCAATAAATCCTCAAGTTCTTTTAAACCAATATTTCTGCTTTTTCTGATAGACTCCCTTCCATCAAAAAAAACAAGTATAGTAGGAACTGCAAAAATTTGATTTTGGGCAGCTATTTCAGGATATTTAACTGTGTCGGCGTATAATAGTTTAATTTTAGGAAATTTTTCCTTAGTAAGTTCTTCTACTTTAGGTTTTAGTACTTTACATACATTGCATTTTTCGTGCGAAAAATAAATCAATGTGGCTATATTCTCTTTATTCGAACTATTAAATTCTTCGAGGTTTTTTAAATCTACGTACATTGTTTTGTGTATTAGTATATTGCTTGATTTAACATAACAAGCGTGCAATTTTTAATTACTTTAATATTTTTTTCATTAGCCAAAATAGCCAATTCATCATTTTCGGTTCCTGGATTAAAAATTATACGTTTAGGATTTAAGCTAAAAATAAAATCGTAGTACTGAACTTGACTATCTGCACGTATATACATTGTTATGGTATGCACTTCTTCATTTATTTTCCAATCTGTCAAAATTTCTAATCCATTTATTTCACCTTTTCTAATTCCTAAAGGAATTGTTCGGTGGCCATAAGAACTGAGCAATTTAACTGCTTTATATGAGTATCTTGATGGATTTGGACTTGCGCCTAATACAATTGTTGGTTTCATTTTATAAAAAATTAGTCAGAAATACTCTCTATTAACACGCTTGCATATACTACTATAGCTTCTTGTCGTCCTACAAAGCCAAATCCTTCCATTGTTTTAGCCTTAATGGATAGTTGGTTTTGTTGTATTTTTAAAATTGAGCATAAACAATTTTTTATTTTTGGTCTATAGTCTAGTAATTTTGGTTTCTCAAGTGCAATAGTCGTATCTATATTTATAATTTTATATTTATTTTTGGCAAGCAAAATTACTATTTTTTCTAATATTACTTTACTATCAATTCCTTTTAACTTTAAATTAGTATCTGGAAAATGCTCTCCAATATCGCCTAAATTTGCCGCTCCTAATAATGCATCTGTTATTGCATGGATTAAAGTATCACCATCGGAATGACCTTTACTACCTTTATGCCAGTCTATTTCAATTCCACCTAAAAAAAAAGGTACACCCTCTACTAGAGGATGTACATCAAAACCGTTTCCAATTCTT
>DAOVUO010000010.1 GCA_030632545.1 Bacteroidales bacterium | reverse complement strand
TTTACGGATTTTTACGGATAGTTTTATTTAAAAAAAGCATTAACTTTGTTCGCAAGGAATACTTAAAAACCATTTTCAATTTTTATTAATCAAATTAAATTATGAAAAAATTAGGATTTATTTCAGCAATTTTGGTCATTTTTATAATGACATCAGCAGAGGCGTTTGCACAGTGGACTATAAACACTTCGACAGCAAACCAATTGAACGCAAAAAGTGTAACTGTGGTGAACGACATGGCAAGTGCAGAATTTGGTAACTATGGCTTAATTTACTATGCAACTGATAAAGGAGTTTTTGCCAGAGGAACTACTGGCACAACTTACAATATTTTATCAAAAACGGTGGATAAAAATATAACTCATGCAGCAAATTCAACAGGCGCACTTAGTGTTTATTTTTCCTATCCAAATATTGCATTTACTCACACTAAAAACACAACAGTAAGTTCAGATAAATATATTGATATTTCGAACAAAGTTGGAAGTATAAAAGGAATTGTAGCAGTTGCAAATAATGAACTAATTGTTGCGGGAAGCCAAGGATTAATGAGATGCCTATGGAATCACTCTTTACAAAAATGGCAACATGGAATACTTAATAATCTGAATATTACAGCAGCCTATCAACTTGATGATAATAATATTCTGTTAGCGTCATCAACCGGAACTTGCCTTAAAGTGAATAAAAATTCCTTAGATGCTGCCACTAATTTTAATACTGGCTTACCATCAGGAACAAGAATTTACAGATTTATAAAATTTAATAATAAAATTTATGCTAAAACCTTATCTGGTGACGATTTTTACGCCGCTACTTTTTATGTTTTAAATGGAACTACATGGGTTAAAGTAGCGAATAAAATTCATGGATTAAATTATGTTAACTACAATAGCAAATTGTATCATGTAACGGCAATATACGAAACAGCAGGAAAAGCTTATGCTGCAACTAAAAAAGATGGTGGCGCTGCTGGAGTTGAGCTATTTGTAAGAGATATTAATAATATACCTGTAACTCCAAGAGCTACAACTAAGGTTAAAACACCAACAAAAACTCCTACTAAAACTCCGTCTAAAAGATAAAATACTTAATCAGACGATTTAATCATAAGCAAACTTCCCGAAAAATTAAAACTTTCGGGAAGTTTTACATAAAAAAACACTATCCTTTATAAACCTCATCTTGTGTAATACTACTCAAAACCCAAGAGAATTTGCCTGTGGAAATTTTTGAATCGCAATGCTTACAAACACCTGCTTCGCCAATTTGCGTGGCTTCAGCACCACAGCTAGGACAATTAAAAAGATTTACACTATCAGTTTCCATTATTTTTGCTGCTAATCCTTTATACTCAACAAATGTCCAGTATTCCGAAAATTTTCTTTTCTGACGTTTTGATCCGCCTATTCGTTTACCTTTTTTATTTTCAATATAATCATAGCATTCAGCTTTCAATCTTACTGTAATAGATTCGTAATATTTGTCCGTTTCTATTTTAACTAGCTCAATATCATTTAGTTTTAGTTTAGTCAATTTGTTCTGCAAACCTTCTGATTTATAGGCTTCTATCCAATAGTTATTTGAAGCATATAATCTATCCGAAAGCAAATGTCTTACTTTATGCCACTCTAAATTAGTCCACGACTCATAAATGGCAAAAAAGTAATTTTTAACGATGGAATTTTTAAACTCCGATAAAAATTTTGAAAAATCAAGCTTATTGTCCATCCAAAACTGTAGTAAATTTTGTTTTAGTTTTTCGTCAAATACGGTAGGTAAATTTGTGCCTGCCTCAATAGTATAATGTGCGATACTCTGTACGGTAAAGCTTCGCTTCTGTTCAGAAAAAATATCTTTCAAATACCACTGCATATCACCATTTTTTACAACAGTACTGCAATAAGTACATTCGCCCGAATTAGTCAGTTTAACTGGCGCACCACAATTTGGACAAGAAAGCTGCTGCATTTTTTCTGGCTCAGGCGTTACAACATTAGGTTTACGAGACATTAACCATTTTTCGCTTACTTCATACCTTGTACTTTTACCCTGTACTGATAGTGTATAGTTTGATAAAATTTTTAGTACGATAATGCTCTCAGTTGGTGAGCTTTCTATGGCATCAATATTTATAGTACCAATAACAATTTCGCTATATTTATTTTTACTAGCGGCTTGTTTACTCACATTAGACAAAATCCTTTCGTCTAAAAAAACTTTTAAATCATTAAATTCACCAGTTCCTTGTTTATGATAATATTCGTGGTATAATGAACTTACAAAATCTAAAAATAACACTTTTGAAAAGCCTAGGTCTTTTTCTACTAATTTCTCGTACTCACTTTTTAGTTTTACTTTTTTCTTTATTGTCTGCTTTGCAGGACTTGCTTTTGAGCTAACTACTTTCGTACTAGATTTTATAAAATTCATTATTTTTGTAGCCAAAATAAATACTAGCAATAATATATTGACAACAAACCACCAATGACTCATCTCGTTATCAACTATAACAGTCCACTCGGTTGTCAACATTAATGCAGTAAACAAAACTGCCCCTATGTTCATCCACCAGACCTTTTTCATCTGAATAAAATCAATAACTAAAAAGGAATAAGTAGCCAAGCCAAAAAGGATAAGAACAGTTATCCATGGCGTAGTATCCTCACCACTAGAAGAACTACTGCTCGAATAATCGTCATCATCGTCATCGTAATCATAATCGTAATCATCGTCGTCATCATCATACGAATAACTCGATGAACTACTACTTGAACTGCTACTTGAATAGGAACTTGAGCTATTATCATCATCGCCACCAGTTGAAAATGATGAACCACCGCCTGGACGTGTAAATCCATTGTTTGCATTCAAACTAATAAGGAAAAGAGTGAATAAAATAGCAAAAATCTTACTTGAACTAAATATTTTCATAATCTGGTACTTTTAAAAATCTAATTCAATATAATCTGGAAGTTCATTAATATTAGGCTCTTCTACTGGAATATATTTACTAAAAATTGCCCCAGTTTTTTTCAGATTATCCAAAAAATCTGCTTGTAAATTCCCAAAAGTAATAGAACTTTCCATCTCCTTCTGCATAATATCCCATTCCTCTTGCGGAATCGCCTCGTACAGCTTTTTGTCGGCTTTTACAATAAGTTGTTTCTCCAATAATGAAACAAAAATTAATAAGCCTGTCCTTTTTTTTGTTTCATAAATTTTTGATTTAGAAAAAATTGCATGCGCCATTATTTGAACTTGGCGCTTTTTCTCATTTTTCCTAATCAACAAAGCATGAATAGGATTTATAGCAATGCTTATAAAACTTCCCACAAAAAAAGCAAGTATTGTGCCTGTAAATATCAAATAATCGCCAAACATTAGTGGCGAAAAGATAAAAAATGAAAAAACAAGCAACATCAGTATACTTCCACCAAGCAATGTGGCACCAAAATAATTATCTGAGCGAGTTTTCACAATAACAACTAATTCAATATTGGAATTTTGTTCAATTTCCTCAACTGTTTGAATAAGTTTTTCGTTAAATTCGGAACTGGAATATTTCACTTTCTAAAACTTAAATGTTTCTACAATTTATTGATTATTTTTTTAATTACAAAATTTCATAGCACTTGGGTATAATAGAAAGAGTTTGAAAATCAAAGCTTAAAAACAAGGATATTGAAAAATATGAAAGAGTCCTATAATAAGGTTCAATAGTAAAGAATTTTATCTTGCTACTAAGGGATTTTTTTTAAAACAAACATACACACGGTCTAGTGCAAATAAAAAAACCTGATGAAACGATTTGTTTCATCAGGTTTTTTTTCTTTACAATATAATTTTTTTCTTGTTTATTGAATAGCAAGCTCTTTTTTAACTAAAGCTAAAATATCTTGACTTTCCTTTGAAAAATAAATAATTGCACCACCGCTAACATCAAAAATATAAAGGAAACCATTTGCTTCACCAACTTTAGCAATTGCATCTTTAGCTTTTTTACTTACAGGTTCAAATAATTTAGTTTGTTCCTGCTGTACTCTTTGATTAACAGAATTCTGAAATTCATAAGCACGTTGCTGTAAATCAGCTAATTCTTTTTCTTTATTTTCTTTTGTTAATGCCGTCCAAGTTTCCATATTATCTTGATACTCCTGAAGTTTTACATTATATTCAACTTGCATTTCATCAAGCTGATTTCTAACTTCTTCCATAAATGTATCTAAACTCTCCTGAGCAGTTTTAGTTCCAGGCATAAGACTAATTAACTCATTAGAATTAATATGTCCAAATTTTGTAGGTGCCATAAATGCTATACTTGCAAGGGCAACAAATACAATTAAAATCGTTGTTATTCTTCTCATTTTCTTACTCTTTAATTTCCGTAACCTAATTTATTTAATACTTCATCACTAACATCATCATCAGAACGATAATACAACATGCCAGACGATGCTATTTCTTTAATTTCTTGATAATTGCCTTCCTTACCTAATTCTTGAATAGCATTCCTTACATTATCCAGAATAGGTTCAATAAGTTCTTTTCTTTTATTATAAAGCTCGCCTTCATCGCCAAAAAACTTTTTACTTAAATCACGAACTTCTTTTTCTCTACTAATAATTTCATCTTCACGTTTACGTCTCATATCCTCCGAAAGCATTGCACTTTCGTTTTCGTATTTTTTATACAAGCTTTCAATTTGAGCTCTAGCGTCTTTTATTTCAGAAGTCCATAATTTTTCCGATTCTTCAATTTGGTTTTGAGCAGTTTCATACGCTGGAATATTCTTTAATACGTATTCCATATCAACATAACCAAATTTTTCGCCAGAATAACTTGTAGCAGCCATAAATAAAATTGCCACTCCTACTAAAATGTTAAATAAATGAGCTTTTTTCATAAATATAAGGATTAAGTTAAAATTCTTGTCCTAAAACAAAATGCCAGTGTGAGCCATAAGCATCTTGTCCCATACCAGGTACTTCGTCAAATCCATAGCCCCAATCTACACCAATTAAACCAACCATTGGCAAGAAAAAGCGCACACCAACTCCAGCCGATCGATATAAATTAAACGGACTAAATTCATTAAAATCCATCCATGCATTTCCAGCTTCAAAGAAAGCTTTTGCATAAACAGTTGCTTGTGGATTTAATGAAATTGGATAGCGAAGATCAAAAGTCATCCGCTGATAAATATTTGAACCTTCAGTAGGGGATAAAATATCATTAGAATAGCCTTTTAGTGCAATATTCTCTTTTCCATAAAAACTAAATCCACTAAATCCGTCTCCACCTAAACTAAAACGTTGAATAGGCGAACGAAAATCTTTATCATAATAGCCTAAAAATCCAAATTGTGCTCTAAAATGCATAACAAAATTCTCAACTATACGCGCATACCATTCGGCATTAAATTTCCATTTGTGATATTCTATCCAATTATATTTTTCCTCGTCTTCCATTGTCTCAGTATTCTTATAAAACATAGAATAAGGCGGTGTTAATTGCAAACTAAGCGAAATATTCCCACCAGAGCGTGCATATATCGGATTATCAACCGAATTACGACCAAAAACATTGGTAAAACTTAAATTATGTAAATCGCCATTTTGAATTAAAAAATAAGTGTAATTATCTAATAAATAATGCTGATACGAAATTTCGTTGTACATTGTAAAATAATCATCAGGCACTTTAAGTCGTCTACCTAGTCCAACTGATGCCCCAATTACATCCATTTTACCTGTTATCTCCACATTAGTATAATCATAAGAACCATAATAATCATAAGAGGGTGAATCGTAATTAGTATATCGAGAATAATAAATTGAAGATGTTAAAGAATTTGGTTTTTTACCACCTAAATAAGGTTCTGTAAATGAGATACTATAAGTTTGATAATACTGCCCGTTTGACTGAGCACTTATACTTAAACGCTGTCCATCTCCAGTTGGAAGAGGATCCCATCCAGATTTATTAAATGCATTTTGCAAACTAAAATTATTGAAACTAAGCCCTAAACGTCCAACAATCATATTAGCACCAAAACCACCAGAAAGTTCAACCTGGTCATTTGGTTTTTCTTCAACAGTATACTCTAAATCAACAGTTCCAGTTGCTTGGTTCGGAATTGGATTAATATTCAATTTCTCAGGATCAAAATGCCCAAGCTGAGCTAATTCTCTGATAGTTCTAGTAATATCACTTTTACTAAACAACATTCCAGGCATTGAACGTATTTCTCTGTATATAACCTGATCGTTTGTTTTTGTATTTCCCGTAACTGTTACTTTATTAATTGTTGCTTGTTTACCTTCAAAAATTCTAATTTCCAAATCAATAGAATCATTTACAATTAAAACTTCTGTTGGTATAGAATGATAAAACAAATAACCATCATTCATATAAATGTTACCAACTGCATCTTCATCATAAGTCAAGCGCATATCTAGGAGCTCCTGATTAAAAACATCACCGCTCTTTATCCCAAGAATTTGGCTCAGAGCATCAGATTGATATTTTGTATTTCCAACCCAAATAATATTTCTGAAATAATATTGATTTCCCTCTTTAATTGCCAAGTGAATATTTAAAGTATTTTCATCAAAATCATAAATTGTATCACTCACAATTTCGGCATCACGATAACCTTCCTTATTATATTTAGCAACTAAAGCTTTTAAATCATCAGTATAATTAACTGGTATATATTTAGATGGCTTTAAAAAACCATACCAGCGTTTTTTCTTAGTTTCTTTTAACAAACGATGGACTTTTTTGTCAGGAAAAATGCTATTTCCCTCAACCGTAATATCATTAATTTTAATTTTTTCACCTTTTTCTATATCAAATATCAGAATAACTGTATTTAATAAACTGGTATCTTCCTTTTGACTTACATTAACTTTAGATTTATAAAAACCTTTATCAATATAATAGTTTTTTACTACAATCTTTGCGTTATTAATTATATTATCAGTAATTTGGTTTCCTCTAACGAGGTTTACTTTATCATCTAAATCTTTACTCTCCATACTTTTAACACCAACAAATTCGTATCGTGAAAGTCTTGGTCTTTCGAGTAAATATATATTCAGATACACTTTTCCATCCACTATACTATCTGCAAACACCTGAACATCTGAGAATAATCCTTGTTTCCAAAACTTTTGAATTACTCCTCGAATCTCATCACCAGGGATATAAATTTTTTCTCCTACTGTCAATCCAGATATTTGACGAAGTGTATTTGCATTCAAAAATTTAATTCCCGATATACTAATATCACCAATTTCATATTCCTGTGGATTAGCATAATCGAACTCTAGCTGAGCAAAAATATTTGTAATAAATAAATTTAATATTAAAAAAAAGATAATTTTATTTTTCATGAATTGTTATTTTTCAAACTTTATACTTTTTGGTATTATTTTTCGATGGGCAAAATTAATAGATAATTTGTATTATCACTGAATTTGTTCGCTGATTTTTCCAAACCTTCTTTCTCGCTGCTGATAATCAATAATTGCCTGATAAAAATCCTGATTTCTAAAGTCAGGCCAGAATTTATCAAGAAAATAAAGTTCGGAATATGCTAATTCGTATAATAGAAAATTGCTAATCCTAAACTCACCACTGGTACGAATCATTAATTCAGGATCGGGCATATAAGCTGTACTTAAATATTTAGAAAAAGTGCTTTCTTGAATATTTTCTTCTAATAAGACACCAGAATTAATATCTCGTGCCATTTTAATAGCAGCATTTTTTAAATCCCACCTTCCGCTGTAGCTTAAGGCAAGAGTGAGTGTAAGCCCTTTATTATTAGCAGTAAACTCAATTGCAGACATTAGCTCTTCACATACTTTTTCTGGTAATTGAGCTGTATTTCCAATCATTTTTAGGCGTACTCCCTTATTGTGCAATTCATTTATTTCTTTATGTATTGAATTAACAAGTAAAAGCATTAAAGCTTCGATTTCCTTCTTAGGTCGATTCCAATTTTCGGTAGAAAAAGCATATAGCGTAAGAAATTCAACGCCAGCACTTCCAGCTGCTTCAACGGCTTCTCTAACGGCTCTTACTCCATTCTTATGACCATAAACTCTGCTGTTTCCTTTTTGCTTAGCCCATCTTCCATTTCCGTCCATTATAATTGCAACGTGTTTGGGCAAACGGTCTTTCTGAATCTTCTCTAATAACGACATTTCTTTCCTTTTTCCACTAATGATATGAATTACAATCATATTTTGACTGACTTGCTAAAACAAAAGCTAAATTCACTTGCAAACTAAAATACCCATCGGTATTATAATTTTGAGCGCTTTGTTTAAGTGCTTGCCTAGTCTCCACCGCACTATTATCATAAACATATAGCTTATCAAGATGGTCGGTAAAGGTATAATTATAATTTAATTCGAGCGCAAAGTTAATTTTTTTATTTAAATTCCATTTTATTCCTGTTGCAAAAGGTATTTTGGGTTGCACTGGAAAAACACCCAAATTAGAGGCCAATACAAATCCAAAACCTGTACCAATAAACGGAACTATACGAATTTCGCTAGCCTTTGGATAATAAGACGAAAAATTAAACTGAAATGTGACGTTAAAATCTGTTATTAAATGTTCAAAAGAATAATTTCGTTGTAATTGTGCACCATCTGTAGAGAGTATATCACTTCCACTAATTTTAGCTACTGCTATTGATGTATTAACTGCCAAATATTCAGTCTTATTATAACGATAAAATATGCCATAAAGCACATTAGGTTTTACATTTAAAATCTGATTACTTGTTTCGCCAACAAAAAAAAGAGCACCAGAAAAGGTTCCAATATCTGTACTTTTCTGCGAAAAAACGCTATTAGGCAGTAAAATGGTTAAAAAAATATAAAATATTTTATTTAAATTTCGGTAATCCACCTCTTGTAGAACTTAAACGATAATAAAGTGTAATATTTAAAAACATATATGCATCATTATAACTAGGGCTTCCTCTATAGGGCTTACCTAAATCATAGCGATGTTCTTCCCATTCCGCAGGATTTTCATCCGGATTGACTGACTCCATTGTTGTCCAGTCTGTTACAGCTATGTGTCTATCAGCAAAATAAGCATTTAATGCAAAATCATCAGGGTTTCCTTCCATTAAATTATTGTCTATTGCTTCGTAAAAATTAAAATAATTACTACTTGCATCATCTAAATAATCTGTAGAAGTATAGCGAGCACTCAATTCTGCACCAAGAGATAAATTTCGAGTAAGAGTATATTTAATTCCTATTCCTAAAGGTAATATCGCTTGCACTCTTTTATAGGGATCAGATACAGTAATTAAAGAACTATCATAAGATGAATAATAATCAGAAACCCAACCTTGTCCTTCTGTTCCTAAAGGTTGCAATGCATACCACTCACCATCTGGACCTTGTGCTTTTGGATTAAAATAAAATGCACCAACGCCCATAAATATATAAGCACTTAGCAAATTTTTAAATCCACTGGAAATCTGATACCTAGAACTCACTTTTTCTTCCATAAAAAAATACTCTAGTTGGGTTGACCATTCAAAAACTGGTGTTTTAAAAGCCAAATTTCTATTTAAACGACCAAGAGAACCACTTTTTTCATCACTTCCGTTTAAAAATGCATAATTAAATTGTGTTTTTACGGCTACCATGCTCAGTAATTTATAACGCATACCAACATGGAAATTTGGACGTGTAGAAGCTCCATCAAGATCTCTAATTCCCATAAAATGCGATGCATCTTTAGAACCCCCACCTAAATCTCCCATGAAATTTGCTGTTCCTACTCCTCCAAAAATAGCATAACGATATTGTTTCCATCGTTGGGCGTCAGTAAAGGTGATAAAAACAAATAGTAAAATAGATGTAAGTGCAATTCTTCTCATAGTATCTGTATTCTCTTTATTAAAACTAAATTATTGAGTAAATATTACGATTTTTAGTTAAAAAAGTTTATTTTTTATATTAATTTCTATTATCAACTCCCCACATTAATTTATTACGTAAAGTTTTATAATATGTTTGTCCTGGAAGTTTCAATACAGAAAGTTCAAAACTAGCTTTTTTTACTTTTAACTGAATCCCCTCATTAATAAACACTGAGCGAGAATCTAGTGCTAATAAAAATTGCTTATTTCTACCTTCTACTTCAAGTGTTAGCTCAAACTTATCTGGAATTACAAGTGGTCGAACAGTTAAGTTATGAGGCGCAATAGGTGAAATAATAAAATTTTGGGAATTTGGCAATACTAAAGGGCCACCAACGCTTAAAGAATAAGCTGTAGAACCTGTTGGGGTTGATACTATTAAACCATCAGACCAATAAGAATTTAAAAATTCATCATTCATAAAAGTATGCACAGTAATCATTGCCGAGGAATCCTTTTTATGAATAGTAAGTTCATTTAAGGCATAATTATCCTCACCAAAAAGATTCATTTCTGTTTCTAATTCAAGTAAAGTACGCTTTTCTATTTTATATTTATTTTGAACTATAGCTTCTATCGAATTTGCTATTTCATTTTTAGAAATATTAGCTAAAAACCCTAATCTACCACTATTTATTCCTACCACAGGGATTCCGCTGTCTCTTACGTAAGTTACTGCTTCTAAGAATGTTCCATCGCCACCAATGCTGATAAAAAAATCATAATGCTCTGGTAGGTCTTCTTTACCAAAAAAAATATGAACTTTCCCACTTTCTTTTAGCCATTTGCTATAATAACGAAGAATATCAGAATGGATAAAAACTTCAGTATCAAAATCAATAAGTTTTTGTATCAAAACTTTTGCGTAAGAATCAAAATCCTTTTTATAGTTTTTACCGAACAAAACTACTTTCATTTGCATTTAATTAGTATTTGACAAATATGCTTTTCATAATTTCCCATAATTTTATGGTTTATGAACAGAAGCCTTAAAGTTAATGAAAACACCATACTCTCCCAAACTGTTTTTGACAAAATCTACACGCATAACTTTATCGTAATAAGAAACGAAATCGATTCCTATTCCGTAACTATATATCAAGTTGTTTGCCAAAGTATTATTGTTTTCAATTTCTAAATATTTATTTGACCATACATAAGCAACATCTGTAAAAACATTAATATATGCAGCAAAAAAACCTTTTGAAAACTTTGGGCTTGGTATAAATTTCATATTAAAGGTCTGTGGCTGAATTAATGTAAATTTAGCTTGATTTTGAGAAAGAACATTTGCATGCCCCTCAATTGTATAGTATTCAAACCCTCGTAAGCTTTTTTTATAACCTAAACCTCGCCTAAATGCATAAGGTTTGGGTGTATTAGGAGAATAACAAGAAAAAACACCACTAGCTAAAGAAATATAATTATTTATTTTTTTATGATGTATCAGCACCACACTTATTGAATAGTCGTTATATTTGTTATTGGAGATAAAGTTAAGGCCATTTTTCATTAATTCAAACGATAGGTATTGCCCATTCATTGGATAATAAACAAAATCACGATTTTCATACTCAAAAAAGTACATGAAACGAAAAAACTTCAAGTTCAAATTACTGTCTAATAAATAATTACTATTAATATTAGCAATAGTATCAGCAATTTCAATATTAAAATACTTTAATTCAGCATGATGCTTAATTTTATGCTTTGGTCTGTAATAATATTTAAAATTTGTTTCCTGAAAAAATAGAAGTTTTTCGCTTCTATCTTTTATAAATATAGGTCTATTATCGCGAGTAATATAAGGTAATTGGTCTTGTACTTGAAAAGAATAATAAATTCCTAAATGATGTTTACGGGCTTTATCAAGAGCAATTTTGTCATAAGCAAATTCAAATCTTGTGCTGTAACCAAAGCGCGAATTAAATTTAAAATTTTCGTTCCTTCCACGCATATTTTTTATTTTAAATCCTGCGCCAATAGATAATTTACTTAAATCTTTCTCCTCCCACCATGAATTAAAATTTCGCTCTGTGTGATTAAAATAAAACGATGGCCAAAAATACCAACGTTCTTCAAGTGTAACTGTAAAATCTACAAATTTTCCAGCTATTATCGTATAATAAATATTAGTAGAATTAAATAGTGATGTGTTTTGAAGGTTTTCCTTACTTTTTTCAATTATTGAAGAAATATTGTTACTAGCAATTGAATCACCTTCAACAAAATTCAACTCTCTTCTAATTATTTTATCACTAGTACGGTTATTTCCAATTACTTTAATTGATCGAACAATTATAGTATCCTCAACAATACTATTATATTGTGCCAATAAGGGCATTGAAAATAAAGAAATAATCATCAATGCAGACAATTGCTTGATTATGAGATTTTTGGACATAAAGATATAACTAAACAGGGCAAATATACAATTTGTTGATGGATATTTTAAACGCTCAAATAATTTAAAAAAGCTTCATATCTTTCACGCGCTAGCGATTCATTTATTTCGTCAGCTTCAAAACTATAGCGAATAGTATAATCATATCGTTCAAAAGTTCTAAGAATAGAACTTAATTCTTTGGTATTTATTTTTAAGGTTACAAAAATTTTAGTCGAAGTATCGGATACTGAAACATAAGAACTTAAAATACGAGCATTATTAGCTTCAACAATTTGCGAAATTTCGGCTAAACTATAGTGAATTTGTTTCATTTCAAGCACAATTATTCCTCCAGGTTGCTCAAGACTAGCTAAAACACTAAATGCTTTTACCAATTCAAAAAGAGAAATAATCCCTAAATAATTATCGTCTTGATCGAGCACTGGGACAATAGATAGTCTATGTTCCAACACAATATGAATAACATCATAAACATGCTGATTTTCATATACAAAAGCATTTAACAACGAAAGATTATGAGATCCAATTGCCTCTTCTGTCATATTCAAATCATAAATATCTGAATCACCTACAATTCCTAAAAATTTTTCGTTGTTCACAATAGGTAAATGTGACACACGAAAAACCTCCATCCAATTTAAGGCATTTATACCTGTATCGGAAGTCTTTAAAGCCGGAATAACATCTGATATAAGTTCTTGTGCCAACATAAATTAAGCTTTTTTTAAATGCTACAATAATTATGCAAAATACTATTTAGTAAAAATTAAATATGGCCGTGGCAGCGATTATATAACAATTACGAATATAGCATTAAATGTTCTATAAACGAATTAGTATATCAAAAAAAATAACGACTGTGATAAAATATAGCATTCTATTTATCAAAATTACTTTTTCATTAACTCTTGTACGTATTTTTACACTAAAAAGTTACAAATATTGAGGTAAAAGAAAAGTAATTAACAATGAGCTATCAAGCATTATCACAAGTATTGCTTGGTTTTTAATATACATATCAACAATCGAGCTTAATTAAAATATGTTTCGTCATTCAATATATTTCTTATTTTTGAGGCGTAAAACAGATTACTATGGAATTATTACCGTTTGAAGAACCTATTGGTGAAATATTAGAGCAAATAGAAAAAGCAAAACAAATTGCGGAAAAAAGTGATGTTGACGTTAGTCAAATGTTAATTGATTTAGACACAAAATTGGCAGAGAAGCAAAAGGAAATATACGAGAACTTAAGTCCGTGGCAAAGAGTCCAAATATCTCGACATCCGAACAGACCTTATACTTTACAATATATTAATGCTATTACAGAAGGTAATTTTATAGAGCAATATGGCGATAGACTTGTAAAGGATGACAAAGCAATGGTTGGTGGTTTTGGAAGTGTAAATGGTAGAACTGTTATGTTTATAGGCCAACAAAAAGGAATAAACACCAAAATGCGACAGTTTAGAAATTTTGGAATGGCAAACCCATCAGGATATCGTAAGGCGTTGCGTTTGATGCGTTTAGCGGAAAAGTTTAATAAGCCTATTGTAACACTTGTTGATACACCAGGTGCTTACCCAGGGATTATAGCCGAAGAGCAAGGACAAGCAGAAGCAATTGCTAAAAATATGTACGAAATGTTTGGCCTTAAAGTGCCTATTATTACAATAATAATTGGCGAAGGAGCTTCTGGTGGTGCAATTGGCATTGGTATTGGTGATAAAGTTATGATGTTGGAAAATACTTGGTATTCAGTAATTTCACCAGAATCATGTTCTTCAATTTTATGGCGAAACTGGGAGCATAAAGAAGAAGCAGCAAATGCGTTAAAACTTACTCCTGTGGACATGAAAGAGCAAGGTTTAATTGATAGCATAATTCCTGAACCTACTGGTGGAGCACATGCGTATCCCGAAAAAGCTTATGAAGCAGTAAAAAAAGCAATAATAGAAAATTTAGAAAATTTAGATAAATTATCTGTACAAGAAAGAATTAACAAAAGAACTGAAAAATTTTCTAAAATGGGCACTATTATAGAAGCATAACTAATATTTTTTTTAATCAGTGTATCAATAAACCTAATGTTTGAATAATATAAAATTCAAAACCCCTGAACCAAATGGCCGACAAAAAAACATATAAAGATTATAATAATAAGAAACATCTAAAAGATAATTCACTTGAATTAGGAAAAATTCCACCTCAAGCATTAGAATTAGAAGAAATTGTTTTAGGTGCTCTTATGATAGAAGGTGATGCTATTATTCAGGTAGCAGATATCTTAACTAGTGATAGTTTTTACAAAGAAGCACATCAACATATATATAGAGCAATACTCAAATTGTCGGAATCACATGAGCCGATTGATTTAATGACAGTGCTTGAAAAACTCAGAAAAGAAGAAACCCTAGAGGAAATTGGTGGTCCACAATATCTAGCAGAACTAACTTCAAGAGTAAATTCATCTGCACATATTGAGTATCATGCTAGAATAATTGCACAAAAATATATTCAGCGCGAATTAATACGAATATCATCAGAGATACAAAATAAAGCATTTGACAGTAGTACAGATGTTGACGATTTGCTTGATTTTTCAGAAAAAGAGCTATTCGATCTTGCTTATGGTAATATTAAAAAAGATGCTACTCAAATTGATTCAATTATTACTGAGGCAATTAAACAGATAGAAGAAGCTTCGAAACGTGATGACGGTTTGAGCGGTGTTCCTTGTGGATTTACAGAATTGGACAGAATTACTTCTGGTTGGCAGCGTTCCGACCTAGTAATTATTGCTGCACGTCCATCAATGGGGAAAACTGCATTTGTTTTATCAATGGCTAGAAATATTGGTGTAAATCATAATGCTGGCGTTGCACTTTTTTCGCTAGAAATGTCTTCAGTTCAGCTAGTTAATAGATTGATTGTTAGCGAAACAGAGATCCCTTCGGAACGTGTAAGAACAGGAAAACTAAGCAAAGAAGAGTGGGAGCAACTTAATGACAAAATTGATAGACTTTACAAAGCACCTATTTATATAGACGACACACCAGCCATTTCTCTTTTTGAGCTTAGAGCAAAATGCCGGCGATTAAAAATGCAATACGATATTTCGCTTGTTGTTGTTGATTATCTTCAGCTAATGACAGCAGGGGGAGATTCAAAAGGGATTAATAGAGAGCAAGAAGTTAGTATTATTTCAAGAGGTTTAAAAGCAATTGCTAAAGAGCTAAATATTCCAATTATTGCACTTTCTCAGCTTAATCGTTCTGTTGAAACCCGGGGTGGTGATAAAAGACCACAATTATCAGACTTGCGAGAATCGGGCGCAATTGAGCAAGATGCTGATATTGTTATATTTATCCATCGCCCAGAAAGGTACGGAATAACTGTTGATGAAGATGGCAATAATGTTCAGGGACTTGCAGAAATTATAATTGCAAAACATAGAAATGGTGCAATTGGGAGTGTTAATCTTAAGTTTAGACAAGAATTTGCACGTTTCATGGATTTTGATGCCACTTCTTTAGATGGTTTAGGCTCAGATTTTGAACTTAATCAGTCAAATACGGTAACCTACAGTTCGAGCATGAATAATGATGACAAACAAAAAGATACTGTTAACGAGGATTTTTCATTCAAAAAGCCAAATTTTGAAGATGATAAAGCTCCGTTTTAAATTTATAAACGTAAGCCAATTAAAGTAATATCAGCATCAAGTTCTTTATTCTGAATAAAAGAATTAAAACTAGATTTTATAATTTCACGTTGCCTAAACAAAGGAAGAACTCCGACATTGATAATTAATTCTTTTAATTTATCCTTGCCAAATTTATTCCCGTTTGGTGATTTTTGATTCAACATTCCATTTGAGCAGAGATAAAGCATATCACCTTTTTCCAGTACCAAATCAGTCTGTTTAAAATTATAAGCTGCTTTTTCAGAATGCTGACCTATAGGATTCTTATCAGCAACTATAACAAGAATATCCATGTCCTTTTTTCTAAAACAAAATAAATCCTGTCCTGCACCAACATATTTCACGTGAATTTTATTTCCTATTTGCCTTTCTAAACTCAACAAACTTAAATTTAAAAATGGATTATCTTTAAGAAATGTGCGCTGCATAATTTTAGTATATGAAAAGCTCATATAATCAACAAGTGCCTCCAATTTAGCATTTGGATTTAATATTACACTTTCTTTTAATATCTGACTAGCAACCAGTGAAATAAAAGAGCCTGCAATACTGTCTTGCACACAATCTCCAATTCCCAAAATGTATTTTTCTGAAAATAAATCGCTAGCCTCTTGTCGATGAAAGAATATGAAATCTGAAGAATTTCCATCTTTTGCCATCAAAACATTAAATGCTTCAAAATAAAACTCAAGTTCGCCAAAAAAAGAAAGTAAAGCTTGCTGCGTTTTTTTTACATAGAGTGATGTTATTTGAGCCAATTCAAAATATTCTTCATTTTTAGCTTTAATAGTGTCAATATTAAGCTTTAATGAATTTACCTCATAATCAGAATTAATTAACTTTCTTTCTAAATGCTCTACTTTTGCATTAGCTATCTCAATTTTTTTAGAATATTTGTTTTTTCTTATAACATAAATGAAAATCAAAATAAAAGCGACAATAAAAGCCAAAGAAACAAATATGTAATAATAATCCTTTCTTTTTTGATTTTGTGCTTTCAAATTCTGGTTTTCAACAAATCTCTTTTGAACTATTAATTCATTTGTTTGACTTAAAATTTCTTTTTTCTGCCGGTTCAGAATATGATTATATG
>DAOVUO010000226.1 GCA_030632545.1 Bacteroidales bacterium | reverse complement strand
TAAACCGCGTTTAGATGAATTAAAACTTGACATAAATAAGCAATTGACTGAAAACGAAACTATTAAGAATAGTTTTGAACAGACCATTCTTAATATTCACGAAATCATAATGAATAATAAAGAAGCTTCTTTTTACATAAATACAAAAAAATCATCAAGAAGTAAGGATTATATTGATTTTGAAATGCGAATATTCGATGATGGAAGTCATAGTGTTGAAAGAACAAAGGTTTTTATTTATGACATGGCTTTAATGTTTAATGAATACACAAAAGAAAGACACCCAAGATTATTAATTCACGACAATATTTTTGACGTTGACCAAGATACATTAGTTCAAAGTTTGAATTATTTAGCAAAACAAGAAGAACTATATCCTAATGATTTTCAATATATTTTAACTTTAAATAGAGATAAAATAGAAAATGAAGAAAGAGAAGAACTCATAATACTTGATATTACTTCTCATAGAAAAGCGAATTTCACAAAAGATAAACGCTTTTTAGGAATTGTCTATAAAGAAAAATAATGTGGCTAATCTACTAGTCGGCTGACGGGCAAAGCCCGCCAGGGCGCCTCTCACACCACACAGGCTGTACTGCCTAGTACTGCGCGGTTTCCCTAAGCAATCGGGACAGGCAGTCAAACAAAAGATTATCCAAACTGAAGCTGTGGTGTAAATAGCAAATTTATAATCGCCAATTTTTTCGCAAAAGTAAATCACCAGTTTTCGTATGACGAAATACTATATTATTTGATTCTACTACCAATATAGTGGAATAAATGATTTTTGTATAAATTGAGTGCATCAACGTAAGCCGCTTACATTAAGCATCATACAGCATTTAACTCAATTTTACCCACTATATTGGTAGTAAAATCATTTTATTTTACAGAAACATTTAAGCTTTGGTTTTTTGCTTTTCTTGAACTGTATTCAAACTTGGCATTTCCACCACTTACTAAAAACTCAAATTCTTTAGTTTCAAATCCAGGAATATAGAAAAACTGAACTTCTGGCTTAAATTCTTTATAATTTACTTTATTAAAGTATATGTTTTGTATTTCGCCACCCGAAATTACTTTTACACCCGAAACTTTCAGCATATCAGCAGGATAAAGTTTGTTTTTGTAGGCAGAATAAGGCATTGTAGGAATGGCTTTTGAATTTGATAAACGAAGTCTTACTTTATACAAATCGTTGCCAATTTTCTCTTTGCTTATCAACTCAAGGCTTACTTTTGGTGTATTTTCAGCTGTAAAAATTACTGCTGAGGCATTTCTGTGTACTAAATCTTCTAGCATAAATGGATGTGGAATTCGGGTACTCATTTTAACCCAACCACCAATTTCAATTTCGCCATAAGTTGGATGATTGTATTTAGTCCATTCTTTAAAAAGCGTGCCGTGAGCCACATGATCGTTGAATTTAATGCGCTCGTAAGCTCCACTAAACTCAGTTTTATTTTTTTCATCAGTAACACCTTTATACGTTACAGATTCGGATAAAGTAAGTTCGCCCACAAAACCATAGGAACCAATTAAATTGTCAGTAAAATCAGTAAAATCACCATAAGTACCGTATAAATCTTTCCAACTGATTAAATATTTATATCCTGGAACAATTCTCTCAGCATTTACACCTAAATAATCATAAACTTTGATGTCTTGTTGAGGAAGTTCGCCCTGATCACCAGTGCTTGGACCTCTGAGGAACATTCCACCATAATTATGAAATGCAAATGCTACAATAATATTCGGACGGGCAATTAAATAATGACTAATATCTCTAATGCTTTTTCCTTGTGTTGGATAACTACCTGCACCTCGTTGAACATAATCAGGTTGCCAGTTAAACCCCCAATTTCTATTTGGATCTAAATATCCTTCGGCATCTTCATTAATCCTACCATCACCATCATTATCAATCCCTTCGTTACCAAGCTTTGTCCATTCGCCTTGTTCACCTGGTTTTACTCTTACCATTATTCTTGGGTCTTCGTGGCTTGTTCTATACATTCCATTAGGGTCAGCCTTACGCATTTCCACAATATTCCCATCGTTATCCAAATCATCAGGAAAATCTTCATTAAAAAGGCCATCGTGATCATCGTCTCTGGCAATTCTAAGTCCACGATTTGAGTTCATAGTATTTGGATCTTGAAAAAAGTGAAAACGCCCATCTACATTTGAAATAGGAATTATGTACCATGCATTTTCGTCTACTATTTTTTTAATTCGAGGAATAGAATTGTAGTTTTTAAGTAAATAGTCGGCTAGATACAAACAAACTTCAGTGGCTTGAATTTCGTTTCCATGAATATTGCCATCAACATAAACGCCAGGTTTTGATAATGCTGTGCCTGTATTAGGATTATTTATTTCTAAAGCCCAGATTGCTCGTCCTTCGTCACTTTTACCAACAAGAATCCGATTGGCCAATTTGGGATAGGCTTTTTCTAATGCAATTATTGCGTCAATTGTTTGTTGATTATCGTGATAATTGTCAAATCTTAATGGAACTTCTACATTTTGTGCTTTTAATTGAAGCGCAAATGCAAAAAATAAAAATGTGATTATTGATATATTTTTCATAATTCTCATAAATTTAATATTTTATGGTGCTTATAAGTTTAGTTTTTTAATCTCGCCCGATGCTTGTGTTGCTTTTAGTTTAATCTCAATACTTTGTTTTTTTGCTGATTGAATTATAAAGCTTACTTTTTTTGTTGAAAGTCCATCAATACTTTTAATTGCAGTATGTTTATAACCTTTTAAAAAAGTAAGATTACTGCCAGATATATCAATAGTTGCAGGAGCTGGGTGATTATTACGTTTTCCCATTGCGGTAACAAATGGCAATGAACCTGAATTATGGATAAATACATCAATCTGATATACTCCTTTTCCTAAATCTTTTAGCTTTATATCTTTAATTTTTAGTTGAGCTAATTTATCGCTTAATTGATAAATATATGGTACTTTAAGATTAAGTATCGAATCTATGTTTTCGGGAGCTGGCGTTGTTTTAGCATAAGGTATTATGCCACCAATTTCCACTTCGCCCAATTGTGGATGATTAAATTTTTCCCATTGAACAAAAGATTTTCCATGGGTAGTATTTTTGTCGTAACTGATAAAGGCTTTATCAGCTTTACTCAATTCGCCATCTTTTTTTGGTGCATTTTCGGCCATTTTTTTCAATAAACCAGCCAGCATTTTAGTAGTAAGTTTACCACCGTTTAGTAATTCTATAATTTTTTCGGCTGAATATTGCTCAGGTGCATTATTTTCTTTCAAAAAAGCACTTATTTTATCGTTTCCGAGTTCAATAAATTCTTCAGTCGACATATTTTCAACTTTATCTAAAGTAATACCACTTGTTTCTTTTTTCTCCTCAGTAGCTTCTGGTATTGCCCATAAATCCATTGAAAAACTTGGCACACCTAGTTGATAATACGACCAAAGCTCAAAACTTCCATTTTTAGCTCCTTGTGGTTTTAGTCTTTTTTGCTCTGCCTTATTCTTTTTTAAATACTCTTTATATTCTTTGTTTATTTCGCCATAAAAACTTAAATCATCCGATAATGGATTAACTGCCGCACCTAAACCGAGCATGCTTGCAATCATAGATTCAGTTACTTCCATTCCTGGAGGCATTACTTTAGCCACCATTTCCATAACTTCAGCCATTTTGTAGTTTTTGTCGGGATCTGCATTTATATAACTCGCCCATCTTTTTGGTATTTTAATTTTATTTAAATCAGCCTTAGCTTTACGTCCAGCTTTTGGCTGTTGTAGCACAAAATTGCTTGAACCAAAAGTAAATGTCATGGCAATTTCGGGACGATTCATTATAAACTCGATTAAAACAAAAGTTTCTGCCTCGTTACCAGGATATAAGCCTGATTTTGGATCAAAATATTTGAATAAATGAGGAAATGTTTTGCCAATATTTACACCACCAGCAGGGTCTTCGTTGTATTTTCCATCGTTATCATTATCATTACCTTCGGAGTATAGTTTGTACACACCAATTTCGCCTTTGCTAGCATTTGCTTTTCGCATTACATAAGGACTTAATGGATCGATAATATATTTTCCTTCAGGCGATTTAACTCTCATTTGAGTAATAAAACCATCTTTGTTTAAATCTTCAAAACCATCTTCGTCGGTAGCATCATCCATATCATCATTAATTAATGTGCTATTGCCTGTATTTGCATATAATGGCTTTGAAAAATAGCTTAAAGAAGCATGTGGATTTCCATTTGCTAATATGTACCAAGTATAGTTTTCGTAGTATTTTGCATTTTCAAGAAGATTTTGAGCTAAAAAAAGTGCAGCTTCCGTGCTAAGAGGTCTATCGCCCTCCATATTTGCTGCTACAAAAATTGCAGGAAGATTTTTCTGCTTCGATTTTACTTCTTTTCCAATTTCTAAAACACCATATATTCGACCTTCTGGTGTCATAGTTAGCATATGCAAATTTGCATTAGCATTTCCACCCATTTTGGCAATTATTGCTTCTACCTCACTAGTTGAATGATAATTGGTGAATTCCACATACGATTTTTGTGCTTTTAAAATACTAAAACTAGCTAGAAAGCACAGTAAGAAAAGTGTTTTTTTCATGTGTTTAAAGTTTGCATAAATTTGTTAATTATACTTATTCTCAGTTAATTATATGCTTTAGCTAATGCAAAAAACTAGAGAACAAAAAATTTGTGATTAACAGTTTTATATTTTGAATAATTTGTGATTATTACTAACAAATCTAATGATTTTATTTGAGAGTGAATGATTTTGATGCCGATATGCTCATTTTTGTGGATTAATGTAGTATTTTGAGTGATGAATTACTTTAATAAAAAAGAATATTAGGCAAAATAATTTGATTGTAATTTGGATTTTAAGCTTTTTTTAGCGGTTTATCAGTATTTTTTTTAATTCATTTAGTGAATTTTCAATTTTGATGGTTTTTTTATTTTTTGAAAGGCATTTTTCTAAACGTTTTGGCATATTTATTTTTATAGGAATTTGTTTCTCTACTATTTCTTTAAATTTTGCAGGATGAGCGGTTTCAAAAAATATCCCGTTTACATTCTCTGTTTTCATATATTCTAATAATCCTAAATAAGCCACCGCACCATGTGGATCAAGAAGGTAATTGTATCTATTATAAACATCTGAAATACATTGTTTTGTTTTTTTATCGTTGAAGCTATATCCCTTAATTTCGGTTTTAATTTTTTCCCACGAATGATTATGTAATTCCATAATTCGAATAAAATTACTTGGATTACCTACATCCATAGCATTAGAAATTGTTGATATGGAAGGACGTACCAAATAAT
>DAOVUO010000257.1 GCA_030632545.1 Bacteroidales bacterium | reverse complement strand
TGAAATTTATGGCTTTGCCTGATCCAAATATGGCAACCAGTGAATTTTTATCGTTTAACTATAAAATTAAAGTTGATGTAACTGACTTGACTGGGGAAACTCGTTCTATAAGCAAATCTATTCGTGTTGGCTATCGTGCATTAGCTCTTGATATTGATATTCCTGAAGGCATTGATTTAGACGGTATTGTAGCTGACGGTAAAATTAAAATAATTACCAAGAATTTAAATAATGAGCCCATTGAGTCTTCTGGTGAGATAAAAATATCGAAACTTAAAGAGGCTACAAATCCTTATAGAAGAAGATATTGGACTCGTCCGGATAAACATTTTTATGCAAAAGATCAATGGGAGGAAAAATTTTCTGGAAATCCTTATGCAAATGAAGATGAAATTAGTGCCAGAGAAATTGAAACTTTAGTGTTTAGTACTGAATTTAATACGGCGAAAAGCAAGTATATTGATTATAAGGAGATAGCCAAATTTAAAACAGGAAATTATATTGTGGAAATGACTGCTACTGACGCTTTTGGAAAAGCAGTTTATCAGAAAAAATTCTTTTCTGTTTATCAATCAAATACTTTAAATATTCCTTATCAAAAGGATTTTTATATTAAAGAACTAACTACTTATGGCGAACCTGGCGATACAGCGGCAATTCTAGTTGGTACGGCTTACCCAAATTCCACAGTTTTGATTAGCATCGAACATCAAAGTGAAATTATCCATTCCGAAATTAGAAATCTAAATTCGGAGCAACAGCTTATAGAATGGCCAATTGAAGAAAAACACAGAGGCAATTTTGCTATTCATATAGGAATGATTCAAAAAAACAGAGTATATAATGAATCGGTTTTAGTAACAGTGCCTTATACAAATAAAAAGCTCGATATTGAATTTTTAAGCTTTAGAGATAAGCTACAACCTGGTGAGCAGGAAGAGTGGCAAATTAAAATTAAAGGTCATAATGGTGAAAAAGTGGCTGCGGAAATGATGGCAACACTCTATGATGCATCATTAGATCAATTTAAAGCTCATTCTTGGTTTTTCAATATTCATCACAGTTATTATATTGATAATGAGTTTAATACTGCCTATTTTGGAATGCAGTCCTCGCTAAATCTTGCTCGTGATATTAATAAAGTACATTCGGTTCGTTCGCTATATTTTTCAAGTTTTAATTGGTATAATTCATTATACAATTTTTATCGAAACCTGTATTTTGGGTATGAAAATGGTGAGCTTGAAGAAGTTGTTGTAACTAAGAAAAAAGGCATTATGCCAGCATCTGTTAGGCGAAACGGCAAAGTATCGGTAGTGGAATCTGCAATGGAGGAGGAAATGGATAGAGATGATGAAATGCCGCCTGAACCAGTAGTTGAGACTCAGAACATCAAAGATGAAGAAACAATAAAACAAGATAAATTAGCACAAAAAGAGGAAGTAAAAGTACGTACTAATTTTAACGAAACGGCCTTTTTTTATCCTCACTTACAAACTGATGCAGAAGGAAATATTGTAATTAAATTTACTATTCCTGAGTCGTTAACAAAGTGGAAAATGCTTGGTTTAGCTATCACAAAAGATTTGAAATCTGGAGTTATAACAAATAGTTTGGTTACACAAAAGGAGTTAATGGTAGTGCCAAATGCTCCTCGTTTTTTCCGAGAAGGCGACAAAATTGTTTTTCCAGCAAAAATTACTAATCTTTCTAAAAAAACGCAAAAAGGCGAAGTGCAGCTTGAAATTTTTGACGCAACAACAAACCAACTCATAGATATTTATGCAAAGGGCGTGAATTTAAAGCAAAATTTTGAGCTAGATGCAAATAAAAATATGCTAGTAACATGGGAGCTTGAAATCCCATCTGGCGTTAATGCTATTTCTTATCGTGTTATTGCAAAATCAAAAGAATTTTCGGATGGCGAGCAAATGGCCTTACCTGTGCTCAGTAATCGTATGATGGTAACCGAAAGTATGCCATTAAATATCAGAGGAAATCAGCAAAAGGAATTTGTTTTTGATAAGCTTGTAAATTCTGGTAAATCAAAAACCTTACTAAATCACAAGTTAACTTTAGAATTTAGCTCAAATCCTGCTTGGTACGCAATTCAGGCATTACCATATCTTATGGAATATCCTTATGAGTGTAACGAGCAAACTTTTAACCGTTTTTACGCTAATTCTATAGCTACACACATCGCTAATTCTAGCCCAAGGATTAAAGCGGTATTCGAATCGTGGAAATCTGTTCCTGATGGAAAAGCATTATTGTCAAATTTAGAGAAAAATAAAGAGCTAAAGGCTGTTTTGTTACAGGAAACACCTTGGGTGATGGATGGTAAAAACGAATCGGAGCGTAAACAGCGAATTGCTCTTTTATTCGATTTGAATAAAATGACCAGCGAAAATGCTCGTGCTTTACAAAAATTAATTGATGCACAAGGCGGAAATGGTGGTTTTTCGTGGTTTAAAGGAATGCCTGAGAGCTGGTATATTACGCAATATATAGTTTCTGGAATGGGGCATTTAAAGCAATTAGGTATTGATGTTTCGCTTGAGCGTAAATCAAGTAAAATGTTAAATTCGGCTATTGGATATATTGATAATAAGATAGTTCGCTATTATAGAGACTTAAAACGATACAACAAACCTGCTGAATTGGAAAAAAATCACTTGTCGTATATGGCAATTCATTATTTGTATGCACGTAGTTTTTTTCCGTCGCAAAGCATGTCTTCAACTACTAAAGAGGTTTTTAATTATTTCAAAGGACAAGAAAAAAAGTACTGGAAATCGCAAGGTTTACACATGCGTGCATTAATAGCATTGACTTTGCATCGTTATAATGAACACCAAGAATCACTTAAAATAATGGCTTCTATAAAGGAACATTCTATTACAAACGATGAAATGGGTATGTTTTGGAAAGATAATGAAGCTGGCTATTATTGGTATCAAGCACCAATAGAAACACAAGCAGTACTTATTGAGGCATTTACTGAAGTTACTAAGGACAAAGCTGCGGTTGAGGAAATGAAAATTTGGTTGCTTAAGCAAAAGCAAACACAAGATTGGAAAACTACAAAAGCCACGGCTGAGGCTATTTATGCTCTTGTTTTGCAAGGAACTAATGTTTTGGAAAGTAACTCTTTAGTTGAAATTAAATTAGGCGAAAAAATAATTGACCCAATGAAATCCAACGAAACAAAAGTAGAAGCAGGAACTGGCTATTTTAAAACTTCGTGGGCTGGAGCTGAAATCAAACCAGAAATGGGAAAAGTTTCGCTAAATAAAAAGGATGATGGAATAGCTTGGGGAGCAGTTTATTGGCAATATTTTGAGGATTTAGATAAAATCACTACTCACGAAACGCCTTTAAAGCTAAAAAAAGAGTTATTTGTTGAAAAACAAACATCGCACGGAAAAGTTCTTGAACCAATTAAAAATAAAATACATATTGGTGATAAAGTTGTTGTACGTGTTGAACTTAGAGTTGATAGAGCAATGGAATATGTACACATGAAAGATATGCGTGCCTCTGGATTTGAGCCAATTAACGTGATTTCTCGTTATAAATATCAAGATGGCTTAGGTTATTATGAGGAAACAAAAGATGCGTCCACAAATTTCTTTTTTGATTATTTACCTAAAGGAACTTATGTGTTTGAATACGCAGTTAGAGCTGTTCACGAAGGAGAGTTCTCTAATGGAATAACTCAAATACAATGTATGTATGCACCCGAATTTACATCGCATTCCAAAGGTATTAAAGTAGAAATAAAGAAATAACAAATCATGAAAGCAAATAAAAAGCAGATAAAATCAGCATTTTTAGGATTAATAATTGGCGATGCTTTAGGAGTGCCAGTAGAATTTAAAACACGTGCATATTTAGAGGAAAGTCCTGTAAACGATATGCTAGGATACGGCACATACAATCAAGCACCTGGCACTTGGTCGGACGATAGCTCAATGATGCTGTGTTCTGCAGAAAGTCTTTTGGACGGATTTAATTCTCAATTAATGGCAGAGCTATTTGTAAAGTGGTATAAAAAATCATATTGGACACCTTATGATAATACTTTTGATATTGGGAACACAACAGCCGAGAGTTTAAATAATGTAGTTGGTGGAGTTCCGCCCGAACAAGCTGGTGGTAATGATGAAAGAAGTAATGGAAATGGTAGTTTAATGCGAATTTTACCGCTGGCATTTGTCATGGACGGATTGTCTGAAGTCCAGAAATTTGAGATGATTAGAAAAGCTTCATCAATAACACATAGGCATATTCGTTCGGTAATTGGATGCTACATTTATATAAAATATATTGAAGCTTTGTTAACAGAAAAATCGACATATAGTGCTTATTCAAAAATGCAAAACGAAGCTTTGAGCTTTCTGAAAGGGCAAAATATTGACAAAACAGAAATTGCTCGTTATCATAGAATACTGAAAAAAGATGTTTATAATCTTGAGGAATATCAAATAGAAAGCGAAGGTTATGTTGTTTATACTTTAGAAGCTGCATTATGGTCATTTTTAAATAGTTCTAGTTATCGTGAAACAGTTTTAAAAGCAGTAAATTTAGGCTCAGATACTGACACCACTGGAGCGGTAGCTGGTGGAATTGCAGGTTTGTACTATGGTTTTGATAAATTTCCAAAATCGTGGATTGAACAAATTGCACGTCTAAATGATATTGAGCAGCTTATAGGTAAATTTGGCGATAAATATGTTTAAAAGCTGGGTTAAAATACAAAATTTAACGATTCCATGTCCTAGGGGACGATGGAATGTCAAAAAAAAGCTTCCCGAAAGTTTTAGAACTTTCGGGAAGCTCCATAAAAAACCTAAAACGTTTTTCCATATAATATCTAGATAAATTATAGAGACTGCTTCCTTCGTCGCAGTGACGTTGTAATAAATTGAATTAAAAAATAGACCATCCCTACGGGATTT
>DAOVUO010000212.1 GCA_030632545.1 Bacteroidales bacterium | reverse complement strand
GCCAAAATTCCAAAAGTACTTATTTTCTGTAAGCTCAGGAAAACTTCCATTAGTGAAAGCTACGTTTAAATCAATAAGTACGTAACTAAATTGTGCGTGTAGTTGTTCTTTAATTTCTATTAAAATTGAATCTGACGACGGTCCTTTCCCACATTCATTAACTCCTCTAACGGCAATTTTTACTGTTCCTAAATAATTGTTTTCCCAATTCATAATACCTATTAATGAATCGCTGGAGATAGTACCTGCATTATTTGGAACTACAATCCAATCATACCATTTTGAATTTTCACTTGCATTTGATTCATATAAAAGGTTTTCGGCATTAATACACATTTGTTCTACACCTGTTGGTATATCCATTTTTTTTGGTTGAGATAATGATGATACTTCGATACTATCGCTATACCCACTTATTCCGCAAAAGTTTGATGCATTTGCAAAAATATATGCATATCCATAATGATTTTCATTCCAATAAGCATTTCCACTTCTTGTAATGCCAGCCATTTCGGCGGCTGTATCAGGATAAATAAACCATTCGTAGTTTGTGGCTTCATCAACACTATCTATTGTAAATACATTATAATCTGTACCTTGACAAATATCCATGTCGCCAGAAACTGTTGTTGGTGAAGCTGGAATGATGTTTAAATATCCTTCAAAGGATTGTGAATATTCACTTGAGCCGCATTTGTTTTTTGCCATTACAAATATTTGAAAATTTTTCCTGAAATTTGCGTCCCAGTTAGCATAAATTGTATCATTTGTAATTTCAAGTTGAGCTGCATTTTCTGGCTCAATTTTCCATTCATAACTTGATGCAAAAGTAGTTCCAGTTGTATAAAACTTATGTACAGAATCATTTAAACAGAAACTTTTATCACCCTTAGGAATGGCAGGAGCAAGTGGTGGCTGAATAATCTCAACAGTCTTAGGTATTGAGCCAATTCCACGTCCACAATTGTTTCCTATTTCAACTATAATATCAATCTTTCCAATATAATCATCGTATATTATTAATGTTGCAAGACTGTCGCCTGACGTTATTCTACTTGAATTCAATGGGTTTATAGTCCAAACATAGTCAAGAGCATCATCAACGCTGTGGATATAAAAATCTAGTTCTGCTGTGCCAAAGCAAATAATCGAGTCCCCAATTGGAGTTTCTGGTTGATCAGGCAATTTTTCTATATTTATTGTAAGTGTGTCTGATGATGGACTATCGCCCTGCGTATTTCTTGCAATAACACTTAATTTTGCCACACCACTATATTCTTCAGAAAAGTTTATAATTACAGCAGTATCCTTTGTTTCAATTGTTCCAGCTTCTTCGGGAATAAACGACCATATATAGCTTTCGGCACTAGTTACAACATTGATAGTATATGTTGTATTAGCATTAATATTGCATAAACTGGAAATGCCGTAGGGTTGCTCAGGTTTTTCGGGGGAAGTTTGCGCAATGCTTGAACTAAGAAAAATTATACTTAGTAAAATTGTTAGGAATAGATTTTTCATGTGTTTATAATTTTTGTCCATGTTGGATATTTGCTAATACTTCGTTAAGTTTTAAGTTTCGAGTGCTAAGTTATAAGTTAAACAGTGACAATGCCTAATAGTTATACTTAATAAATTTATATTTGTAAATAATTGCTATTCAATGTCTTACAAATTCCTTGTTATTGTTTATTCCCTATTAAATTGGGAAACCATTGTATATTCGTATTACATAATTAGCATTTTATAGAGTAAAACGATTAATAACGCTATAAGTTATACCAATATTTGTATTAATACTTTCATATAAGCAAAATTCGTTTACCTCTACTTTTTCAAAGATACAATTTTTGTAATTTGAAATCAAGGATTCAAGCACATTTGACTTTACTTGATAATTAAAGCGAGCTAAGGTAATATGTGGTAAATAGGTGGAATAGTTGCTTTTAAACTTATATTCTGCCAAATTTACTTCAATCATATTAGCTAATTCGGTTAATCTTGCATTTTGAGCAATACTTAAGTACAGAATTTTGGGGGATTTGTTTTTATAAAAGGCTGATAAACAATTAATTTTAATTGTGAATTTGTTAAAGCTATCAGTACATAAATTTAACTTTTCCGCAATAGAACTAATTGCATTCTCATTTGTATTTCCCAGAAATTTTAATGTAATATGATAATTTGCAGGACTTATCCAGTTCATATTATCTATTTTCATTGTAGATTTAATAAGCGAAATTTCCTTTTTATCTTTTATACTGAATGCAATAGGTATGCCAATGAAAAGCTTTTTATTTTTGTTGCTCATAATATTAATACTTCCCCGATGTTCGGGACAGGCTATTAAGTTTTATGTTTTGATTACTAAGTATTAAGTTAAGAACTTACCCTGGTAAAGTTCTTTTTTCTTCATCTCATTCTCTATTAAATGAACAATCTGAAAATTCTTGAAACCGCCCCATTGAGGAGCTATTAGAAGGCTTTCAGGAGCTTCTGAAGTAAATCTTTCTAGTACAATGTCTTTTTTTAGATAGGACATAAAATGAGCAACAAATTCAACGTATTCATCTAAATTAAATAGTTTATAGTCAGATTTGTTTTCCATATAATCACTGGCCATTTTTGTTCCTCTGAGTATTTGTAATTGGTGTAGCTTAAGAAAATTCAAAGGTAATTCAGCAATTTTTTTTGCATGTTCTAGCATTTGCTCACGCGATTCACCTGGTAATCCAAGTATTATATGTCCACCAGTTTTTATACCGTATTTTTTTGCAAGTTCAAAAGCATCAATGGTTTCTTTATAATTGTGTGCTCTATTTATTCTTTCCAATGTACTATCAAGTGTTGATTCAATTCCAAATTCGAGCACCAAATAGTACTTTTCGCTTAATTTGGATAAATATTCCATTAATTTTTCATCTACACAATCGGGACGAGTTCCTATAACTAAACCAATAACTTTAGGGTGAGAAAGTGCTTCTTCATACTTTTTCTTTAGCACGTGTAGTGAGTCATAAGTATTTGAATAAGACTGAAAATAAGCTAAATAATGCTGATTTGGATATTTTTTATAAAAAAAATCTATCCCTTCGTTTAGTTGTTGGTAAATTGATTTTGATGAACTACAATAAAAAGGGCTAAACGAATCATTATTACAGTAGGTACATCCGCCTCTTGCTTTTTTTCCATCTCTATTGGGGCAGGTAAAACCCGCATCAATGGAAATTTTTTGAACTCGCTCGCTAAATGTACTTTTTATATATTGAGTGTATGAATTATATAATTTTTGAGACATTATGTTTTTCAATAGTTTGTTAAGTTTTAATCCCTGACTGGATTCTCATAATTAAGTGAGTCGAAATCAGAACTAATTAACTGTTTGTAAGCAACAATCAGTCAGCGCTTTAGGGTGCAAGGTGTTAGTGTTTTAGTCTTTATCATTTTGCATATTGTCGAACATTCCATCAATAATATCCATTTGAAGTTCGAAAAAACCACGAGCATTATCTATAATTTCTTCTTTATCCGTGTTTTCCTTAGGTGGTCTATCAATCCAATGAATTTGTTGATTTGTATCAAATCCATCGGTGTCACATTCAACTATAAACCTTGGTTTTTGAGTATGAACAACAAATGTTTTATCTGGCTCTTCTATTGTATCTGCAAGTAAAAATTTTGGTAACATATTTCTAATTTTTAAAATTTTTAATAAAGATAAGTTTTTTTTGATATTATGAATAAATGCTTTGTAATTTTTAACTATTTTCATCACTTAAATATTTAGAATAAAAAAATGGGTAATTTATAGTATTTTTATGCAATATTTTAACTTGAAAAAAAAAGAATTTAATAGTTTAATTATGAGAAAGATAGTTTTATTACTGATTTTTATATTTGCCATACAATTGGTGCAAGCCCAAGAAAAACAACCAATTGTAGTTTATAAATTGGATTTAAAAGATATGGTGGCACCTGCAATGTGGCGAACAACCCAAAAGGCTTTACAAAAGGCAAAAGAGGCAGATGCTCAATTATTATTATTAGAAATGAATACTTATGGTGGGCTTGTTGAATCAGCTGATTCTATTAGAACTGCAATTCTAAATCTGGATATTCCAAGTATTTGTTTTATAAATAATAATGCAGCTTCAGCAGGAGCGTTAATTGCAATTTCGTGCGATAGCATTTATATGCGACCTGGTGCTAGTTTTGGTGCTGCAACTGTTGTAAATCAAACAGGCGAAGCTATGCCTGATAAATATCAAAGCTATATGCGCTCTACAATGCGTGCAACAGCTGAGGCACACGGGAAGTACGCCGAAGTAGTTGATGGCGACACATTATGGGTATGGCATCGAGACCCAAAAATAGCTGAAGCAATGGTAGACTCAAGGATTATAGTTGCGGGAATTATAGATTCGTCAAAAGTGTTAACATTTACACCAAATGAGGCAATTGAAAATAATTACTGTGAGGGTTTGGCAGAGAATGTTGAAGAGGTATTAGAGAAAGCTGGTTATACTAATTACGTGATAAAGGAATATAAACTATCTAATTTAGAGATGATTATAGGATTACTTATGAGTCCATACTTGCAAAGCATTCTTATTATGATAATGATTGGTGGTATTTATTTTGAGTTGCAAACACCTGGGGTTGGTTTTCCTATTGCAGCCTCTTTAGTTGCGGCTTTATTGTATTTTGCCCCACTATATTTGGAGGGAATTGCATCAAATTGGGAAATTCTATTTTTTATAGTTGGACTGATATTAATTGCGGTGGAAGTATTTGCAATACCCGGTTTTGGTGTAGCTGGTGTAGCTGGTTCAGTATTAATAATTACGGGTTTAGCTATGGCGATGGTCGAAAACATAGAATTTGAATTCTCTACCTTTTACTTTACACCTGTTTTAAAGGCATTTGCACTTGTTTTGGGCTCAGGATTAATTGCCTTTTTAGTAATGCTCTTTTCGGCAGATAGATTATTAAATAGCCCTGCCTTAAAATTTATTACCCTACAAACAAAGGAGGATAGAGATGATGGTTATTTGAGTTTTGATATTGGTTTAGATGATATTGTGGGTAAAAATGGACTTGCAATTACTGTTTTACGTCCATCAGGAAAAATTAGTATTGAAAATAAAATTTATGATGCGGTTTCGGAGTATGAATATATTGAAAAATCTACGAAGGTAAAGGTTACAAAGTTTGAGCATGGTCAACTTTATGTGATTTCTATTGCGTAAAAGAATTTATGGAAAAGTTCAAGAATGTTGGACTTTTCTTAATTTTTTGTTAAAACTTAAAAGATTGTGCATCGTTTTGTAGAATTGTTCGTCATATAAATGAAGGCAATGAAGAAAGTTAAAAGTGTAATTTTGCATGAGAAATTACTCGAGAAATGTAAAAATGGTGATAGTCAAGCGCAGTTCCGTATTTACGAACTTTATTATAAGGCTATCTATAATACGAGTTTTCGTTTACTGAGAAACCACCATTTGGCAGAGGAAGTAATGCAAGATAGTTTTTTAAAAGCTTTTGAAAAACTTGATCAATATGAAGGTGTTGTTGCTTTTGG
>DAOVUO010000056.1 GCA_030632545.1 Bacteroidales bacterium | reverse complement strand
TCAAAATCAAAAAAGAAATTATCGCTAACTTTTTTTTCATATTTTTTCAATTCGTATAAATGAATGAAATTATTACTTATTTCTTGTAATGGTATAAGGTAAAGACGTTCGGGTAATATTGCTTCACCCCCAATTCCAATAGCAATAAAAACAGGGGTTTCATGCTCCTTTTCCATTTTTTTATATCTATTGAATTGCTCTTTTTTACTAAATTCCACACCATTTTTATATAATTTTTGTCGCCATTTACACTCAACCCAAAATTGAGTTTTATTTTGACTAATACTAAATTCTAATAATATATCTGGTTGTTGTGTAGTATCAGCATAAATACCATTTACATATTTATCCCCAGCCCATTCTTTTAAACGAAAATACTTTTTATCAAATTTCTGAACTACAAATTTTTCAAAATCATCTCCCTTTTTCTTATTATAATCAATTAATTCCGTTTCGGAGTTAATATTCAATTCTGACATTTGTTTTTCAGCATTTTTAATAATTTCATTATAATTCAACTTTTTATCAATAGTTATTTGTTTTATAACTTCTCGCTCATTGGTAGTTAAAACACCATCAGCAATTGCCATTTTGATAACATTTTTTAACTCATCATCATTGTCAATTGTTGTATTCCCTTTACTTGAGGTATTATAAATTATTACTCCAACAACAAAAAGTAAAATCCCTATTATCATTAATACTAATCCTGTCATTCGACTCATGTTTTATCATTTTTCTCTTATGCCCTCTAATTACTCTACTTTGTAAAAGACCTGTCAGTTTTATCTAATTAACTACTCAATATTTTAAAGTATTGACGAACTTATAAACAAAAACTGACAGGTCTGAGCTTTACCGATTTATGAATATATTTTACTCTACTTGCAATACTAATCCCTTTAAATACTCATTTTCTGGATGATAAATATTAACTGGATGATCTAAGCTTTGTGTTGTTTGTGCTAAAATTCGGATATTTCTACCTGCATCGGCCGCTGCACCAAATATAATTTTTCGGAACAATTCGCGATTTATCTTTTGAGAACACGAAAAAGTAAATATAATTCCACCTGGGCTAATTTTTTTCATTGCTTTTAGGTTCAACTCCTTATACCCTCTTGTTGCATTAGGAACAGCACGGGCAGTTTTTGCAAATGCTGGTGGATCAAGTACAATTAAATCATAAGTATTCTGCTTAATTTGCTTTAGATATTCAAATACATCTTGTTCAAAAGCTTCGTGTTTTGGGACTGCAAATCCATTTAATGCAGCATTCTCCTCACTTAATAAAATAGCTGCTTCCGAAGAATCTACAGAATGTACTAAATCTGCCCCAGCAAGTAATGAATAAACGCTAAAACCGCCAGAATAACTAAAAGCATTTAAAACACGCTTACCCTTTGAATACAGAGAAATAAGTTGGCGAGCATCTCGCTGATCAAGAAAAAAACCAGTTTTCTGTCCATTCTGAAAATCAACATAAAACTTGGCCCCATTTTCAACAATCTCGACACGCTCTGGCCCATTTTTACTGCTAATCCAGCCCTTAGGTATATCCATATTTTCAAGTACTTGCGATACTTTTTTGCTTTTAGCATAAATATAATCAAAACCCAATCGTTCAAATGCTTCAACAACCCAATTTTTGATTCTTTCCGTTCCCTTAATCAAAAATTGAAGAACTACTACATTATTATAAACATCGGCAATTAATCCAGGGAAAAAATCACCTTCGGCATGCAAAAGTCTATATGCATTTGTATATGTGCTTACAACATAAGTTTTTCGTATATCCAATGCTCGTTTTACTTTATTATACCAATAATCAGCGGATTCCACATCAATTGGCGAAGAACAAAATTCAAAAACTCTAGCAATAATCTGATTTCCTGGCGCATAAAATGCATAAGCAACCAACTGCCTATCAATATTTAGTAGTTCTACAATTTCACCATTCTCAATTTCGGGCATACTTTGCACGGCTCCAGAAAATATCCATGGATGTCTATTGTGTATAAGTCTTTCTTTTCCTTTTTTTAAAACTATTTGTGCTGGCATAAGTATATTTTTTTTCAGAAAAAATGTTTCATTAACTCATTATGTAAAACAGAACTACTAAGTCCATTAATATTCTCGGACTCCAAAAACTGAAGTAGTATATCTAAAAACATGACTTCAATCTCTTCCCTATTTGCTGTTTTTACATATTCCAAATCGGTATTTACATGATAAACCAATGTTTTGCTTTGTGCCTTAAACTCAGTTCTATTAGGCTTTACCGATAAACTAAATTCTGCTAAAGCAGAAAGCGAAATCACTAATTCCTTAATCTTACATTCTGCCGAACAGTATTTATTTAAGGCAAATTCTTTATTTAAAACTTCTTCTAGCTCTTTTAACGGCAATAATTTGAACAAGACTGAAGCATCTGCTTGTATTTTAATACTATATTTTATTTCTGTCATTCAAGTTTGCTATTCTCTCAATTAATATACTGATATACTAATATTGCCCAATTTTTATGCGCTTTAGTCTCTAGTAATTTATAACCTAAAGATTTACACAATTTTTCAACCTCAGGAATATCTTCGGTATAAAAACCGCTAAGCAAAAGCAAACTACTCTTTGCAGCAACCATTGCGTAATAAGGAATATTCTCTAAATTAATGTTTAGATTGATATTTGATAAAATTACTTGATATTTTTCCTTGCTATCCAATAAATTTGCATCACCAAATGCTACTTTTATATCAGAAGTATGGTTTAACTTAACATTTTCCAAGGAATTTTCATAAGCCCATTTATCATTATCTATTGCATAAATAGGATTAGCACCTAGTTTGGCGGCTAAAATTGCCAAAATCCCTGTACCACATCCCATATCAAGCACTGACATTTCCTTCAAATCTAATTCAAATAATTTCTGAGCAATTAATAAAGTAGTTGAATGATGTCCCGTTCCGAACGACATTTGCGGATGAATTAAAATATCGTACTTATAGCTCTTTTTTATTTGATGAAAATCAGCTCTTATAATACAATCAGCATTAATTTCAATTGCTTGAAAATAATTCTCTTCCCATACTTTGTTCCAGTTCTGTTCCTCAAGTTTTTTTTGAGTATATGAACTATATGTTGAACTAATATGTTCTTGCTTTAAGTTTTCAAGATTGAGTTTATCCTCATCAATATAAGCTAATAATACTTTTTTTCGCTCTTCAAAACCCTCAAAACCAATATCACTCAAATAGGAAATTAATAAATCTGCATTTAGTTCCCTTGGCTTATTAAGCTGAAAGATAATTTCAATATAATTCATATTTTAATAAATATCGTCCTCTAAAATAGCATTATAGCTATTCATTCCTGTCGAATCACGCATTTTATATTTTTCGCAGTCAATCTCAACATCTAAATTAAGCGGATACGGGAAAGCCCCATCACTAACACTCAGCGACTTATCCTCATATACTTTTTTCATATAGAATGCCCAAATTGGTAGAGCCATATTTGCTCCCTGTCCTAAACCAGATGAATTAAAACGAATTGTTCGCAATTCACCACCTACCCAGACACCAGTCATTAAATCGGGAACCATGCCCATGAACCAACCATCGGAATTATTATTTGTTGTACCTGTTTTTGCAGCTATAGGATTTGTAAAACCATACTTAAATCGCAAACGCACGCTTGTGCCAAAGTCAGCTACACCTTGCATTAAATTCACCATCTGATAGGCAGTATTCTCACTAATTACAGCATTTTTTCGCGAACTAAATTTAGCCAAAACATTACCATTTCTATCTTCTATTCTTGAAACATAAAGTGGCGAACTATAAACCCCTTTATTTAAAAATGTGCAATAAGCAGCAACCATTTCGCCAAGTTTAATATCGGGCGAACCAACACAAATAGAAGGTACTTCAGGAATAAAGCTTTTAATTCCCATTGCTTTAGCTAATTTTACTACAACAGAAGGCTTATACTTATTAATTAACCATGCTGATATTTGGTTAAGCGACAAAGCAAGCCCATATTTGAGACTAACCATTTCGCCTTCACGTGAATTTTTAGAATATCTTGGTTTCTCTTCTTCTTTATCAAAATACCAAGGGATATTAGCCACCTCATAACAAGGCGAATGGCCATCAATCATAGCCATGGTGTATAAAAATGGTTTAAACGTTGAGCCTACTTGTCTGCGTGCCTGATTTACTTGATCATACTTAAAGTGCTCAAAATCAATTCCACCCACATAAGCCCTTACATAACCCGTGCTTGCTTCCATAGACATCAAACCTGCACGCAGAAATTTTTTCTCATATAAAATTGAATCCAAAGGACTTAGAATCGTATCAATATTACCATTCCAAGAAAATACAGACATCTCAATAGGCACCATAAAAAGCTTCATAATTTCATCATCGCTAAGTTTATCAGCTTTATAAGCCCTATAACGTTCACTAGTTTTAATAAATAAGTTTATAATATTATCATACTGCTTTTTTGATAAAGCATTTGAAAAAGGCTTGCGAGCATTCCATTTTATATCCCTTTCAAAAGCTTTTTGCAAAGGCTCTTTACCCGAACTCAAATGCTCGGTAACTGACATTTCTGCGTAAGTTTGCATACGCGAATCAATTGTTGTATAAATTTTTAAGCCCTCTTTATATATATTATAGTATGTTCCATCTGGCTTTGGATTCTTTGCAACCCAACCATAAAGTTCATTATCTGTCCATTCGGCTGAATCTATTTTATAACTACTATAATTTACATATCGTTCTCTATTTGGTTCTTTTGCAGAAAGCAATGATTTTAAGTAAGCTCTAAAATAAGTTGCAATCCCCTTGTCGTGTGCTTGATTTTTATAATTAAGCTTAATAGGAATCTTCATAATAGAATCGTACTGTGAATCACTAATATGTGAGTAAACTTCATACTTTCTCATTTGTGAAAGTACTATATTACGTCTTTTAATAGAACGTCTTTGCCTACGAATACGCAAACTATCTTTTGGATGACGAGGTGGTATTGGACTAAAACGAGTAGGTGCATTCACAATCCCAACCAATAATGCTGCTTCCTCAATTTTCAAAGAATCAGTATTAGAATTAAAAAATATCTTTGAAGCAGCTTTAATACCAAATGCTCCACTTCCAAATGGCACAGTATTAAAATACATGGCAATAATTTCTTCCTTTGTGTAATTTCGCTCTAATTTTACAGCTGTAATCCACTCTTTAAACTTAATAATCAACATATTTTCATCCAAATCTCGAGGAAATAAATTTTTTGCTAATTGCTGAGAAATGGTACTCCCCCCCCCTGTTGATTGCCCCAATATTAAGGTTTTAACAAGAACACGAATTAAACTCTCTAAATCAATTCCTGAATGCTCATAAAAACGCACATCCTCGGTTACTATTAGTGCATTAACAAGAAATGGGGATAAATCGTTAAAACTAGATATACTTCGATTTTGTAAATAATATTTCCCCAGTATAACTTGATCAGATGAATAAATCTCTGAAGCTAAATTACTTTTGGGGTTTTCCAATTCCTCAAAACTTGGCATAAATCCATAGTTTCCAGTATTTATCAAAGTGAAAATTACTACAATAATTATTATAGGTGTAGCAACTGCTATCCAAAAAATTCGGTTGAAAAATTTTGTACTATTTTTTTGCTGCATAATATAGGCGAATTTAAGCTCAAATATTAAAATCCTATACCTTTGTAGTATAAGATTCGACAAATATAGCATTTATTGAACTATCTCTTATGAATACTTCGTTAAGTTTTAAGTTTCGAATGCTAAGTTTTAAGTTAAAATGTGTGAATGCTGAAATATGCTGATTTTCTTTCTACTTTCTACTAAAATCATTTGTCTAATAAATCTCAAAAAAGAGATATGCTACTAATAATCAGGTAATTTAACTTCATAAAGTAGTATTAATGACAAAAAATTATAAGTACTCAATTTTAATGATAAAAGAAGTTTAGCATTTTAGGCAGAAAAATAATTACTCCAACTATAATTGCTCCCATAGAAACGATTAACACAGCCGCCGCAGCCAAATCTTTTGTTTTTTTAATTTGAAAATGCTTTTGAACTGTGACAAAATCGGCAAGTGCCTCAATTGCGGAATTGATAGCTTCAATTGCAAATACCAAACTAATAGTAATAACTAGAATAATCCACTCTAGGCTATTTATTCTTAACAAAAAACCTAAAACAATAACAGTTATTGCAGCTATTAAGTGAATACGAGCATTATGCTCCTCTCTAATCAGCACAGAGAGACCACTAAATGCATATTTAAAACTATTAATTCTCTTTTTAATTGAAAATTTTTCAGTTTTCATCTATGAAAAATGGTCAATAATTTTTAAAAGAGCTTCAATTTTAATCGGTTTGGAAATATAATCATCAAAACCAAAATCAAGAACTTTTTTCCTATCCTCCTCGTATGCAAATGCAGTTTGAGCAACAATTGGAATTTTAGAATTTAGGCGCTTAATTTGTTTAGTTGCTTCATAACCGTTCATAATTGGCATTTTCAAATCCATTAAAACCAAGTTAATAGATGGTCTTTTTACTACCGCTTCAACTGCTTCTACACCATTTTCTGCAAGAATAAGTGTTGGTCCATAAATAGACAAAGCTTCTGATAAAAACATAAAATTAGTTTCATCATCTTCGGCAATCAATATGCTAAAGCCCTTTAGAGATTGTTTTTTTATAGAAAAAGGAATGTTTTTGCGATTTAAAATTATTTTTCCAGATTTATATGGTAATTGAAATATAAACTTAGATCCTTTACCAATACTTGATTCAACATAAATATCACCACCCATTAAATCTAAAAAGCCCTTACTAATTGATAAACCTAAACCTGTCCCACCATGCAATCTACTTACACTGTCATCGGCTTGCCTAAATCGATCAAAAATCTTAGTCTTCATATTTTCTGAAATTCCTATTCCTGAATCCTGAACAAAAAATTCAAGTTTAGAGTCTTTAATACAAGCACCAAAACTAATTTCACCCTTTTCAGTAAATTTTAGTGCATTGGTCAATAAATTATTAATAATCTGTTTTAATTTTTTACCATCAACAATTACGCTTGATTTAGATTTAGTAATTTTGCTATCAAGTCTTAATTCAATATTTTTACGTTTGAAATGTTCAATATGAATTTCATAAAGCTCTTTAAGCATACTACGTAAATCAATTTCTTCTTCAGTTATTTTAATTTGATTAGTCTCAATTTTAGAAATATCTATAATATCATCAACTATTGCTAAAAGCCTCTGGCCACTTTCCTTAATAATTCCAGAATAATAAATACGCTTTTCTTCTAGTAATCCCTTTTGATTCAACATTTCAGAGAAACCAATAATACCATTCATCGGAGTCCTAATCTCATGTGACATATTTGCAAAAAATGACATTTTTACATGCTCTCCCTCTTCAGCATGTTGCTTTGCAAGCAATAATTCTTTATTACGCAATTCAACTTCAGAATTTTGTTTTTTTAATTTTGTTTCATTTTCGTGAAATTGCAGTTGAATAGTATTTTGCCTTAACACTTCCTTTTTAAGTAGTAAATAGCTATATATAACCAATATAATAAATAAAATATAAATGAAAAGATGAATAACTACTGTACTTTTAATATTATCAACAGCCAAACGATTGTATTTATCCATTGATACGTATGTACTTATCCCACCCATTTGCTGTCCAACTTTATACCCCTGACTAGCATGACATTCTAAACAAAGCTTACTTACATACAAAGGACGCATAAAACGTAAATAATCAGCTGTATCAGTCTTTATAATTTCGCTATACTCCTCTTCGCCATTTTCAAACAAAAGCAAAGCATTAGCTTCCCAATCATCTGGCTTATTTTCTTTTCTAATAGGGTTTAAGCTAGTAATATGCGGCAAACTTCTATTTTGGTTATTTACTAACTCATACTCAAGTCTTGTTATATAAGCAGGATTAAGCAAAATAAGGCTATCGCAATAGGAACTTGAATCTAAATATGAGTTTGGACTAATATTTTCTGATATTGCAACATAAACATCACCTTGCCTTGCAAGCCAGTCCTGATAATGAAAATCATTGTTTAAATAAGCTAGACCTTCATTTTTTGCAATTTTTTCAACAATATTGTACTCCTTCTTAATATTTCTTAAAACAGAAAAACCAAATAAAATGGAAATCCCTAGAATTGTAAAAATATAATATTTATTTGTATAACTTGACTCCTTCATGCTTAATCTTTATATTAGAAACATAACAGTTATGGCTTTGAAAAACGCAATTTAAACTTTTTTTCAAAACAAATCAATTATATTAATACTCAAAGATAAATTACTCATTTTTTTTAATTATAAAATAATATAAAAAAAGCCTTCTGGTTATATTAATTCATAAATAATATATAATTTTGAGAAAAACACAATTATGCAAGAAATATTAGTTCAATATGCCAAAATAATATTTATAATTTATCCAGTATTTTTACTAATTATTCGTTTACTTTATAAAAAATCAATTCTTTCTAAAATTGGCTATATCATAGTAAGTGCAGTTGTAGTAGCTACTCTTATCACAATAACAACAGAAACTTTAGAAGTTCCATTAATTGCAGGTGCTATTCTCCGAATATTAACTGTTATTGTTGCACTTAGTTTTCTTAAAAAGGAGATTAAATTACTTCAAAACCTAGGCGAAAAACTAAATAAAATAGCCAATTTTGATATTAGTATATCAATTGATAAAAAATATACAAATCGTAAAGACGAATTTGGCTTAATTGCAAATGCTACTGAAAAAATGCTAATTGAATTAAACATAATTATTGAAAAGGTTCAGTCCAACTCAATACAATTAGCAGATGTAAGTATTCAATTGTCTTCAACATCGGAAGAAATTTCAAGTGGTGTGTCAGTGCAAGCTGCTACTACAGAAGAGATTTCAGCTTCGATGGAAGAAGTAGCTGCAACTATAAATTCAAATTCACAAACAGCAGCAGATACAAATAGAACAGCCAACAAATCGGCCAAAGAAATAAGTGAAGCCTATGAAGTATTTAAAAAAACAATTAAATCTATAACCGAGATTTCTGAAAAGATTGGGATAATTGGTGAGATTAGTCATAAAACAAATCTACTCTCATTAAATGCTTCTATTGAGGCAGCTAGGGCTGGTTCTGCAGGAAGCGGATTTGCCATTGTTGCTCAGGAAGTTAGAAAACTTGCCGATAACAGTCAAATTGCCTCTGAGATTATTGAAAATATAACCAAAACAAGCTTAGAAGTATCAGATTTAGCTGATTCAAAATTTCAACATATTATTCCCGAAATTCTAAAAAATGCCGAATTAATTAATCATATTGCAATTGCCAGCAAAGAACAGTTGTTTGGCATTGAACAAGTTAACGAATCAGTACAACAACTAATACAAGTTTCTAATCAAAATTCATCCACTTCAGAAGAAATGGCATCAACCGCAGAACAACTTTCTGCACAAGCAGAACAACTTAAAGAAATAATTTCAACTTTTAAAATTAAAAACTCCTGACCCAATATTTGAGAATAAATTAGTTGCAACAGTTTGCCCGTAATGTAGAATAGTCGTTAAAATCAAAATGCGCAGTACCGTAAAAGAGTAGCTATTCTAGTATTCTAAATTTAAATATGAAAACAGTGATTAAACATAATATTCTTTGCTTAGCTGTTTATTTGTTTATAAGTTAAACCATACAAACTTAAGTTAAAAGTAATTATTACTATTTTAATCAATTAAACGAATAAACATTTAAACATTATTATATCCCTCATAATTTGCAGTGCCACCGAAATTCGAACCTCTACCCACGAAATTGGTAACAGAACCAACAAATTAATTGTTTACTCTCAACTAAATAGGTAAATAATCACAAAAATGAACTAGCATGCCCCTAAACTAAGGGAAT
>DAOVUO010000001.1 GCA_030632545.1 Bacteroidales bacterium | reverse complement strand
CACCCGTTTTTTCACTGTATGGCTTGTTAAATGAGTACTCATTCCTTCCAGTAGAATCGTAAAAACAAATATTTTTAAGCTCATCACTCATACCAAAATATGCAACAATTGCAAATGCTTGTTTATTAACTTTTTCTAAGTCGTTTAGTGCTCCAGTGGATATATTCCCAAAAGTAAGTTCTTCTGATTCTCTTCCCCCGAGAGTTGCACACATTTCATCTAGCATCTGCTCAGTTGTGTTTAATTGTCTTTCCTCAGGTAGATACCAAGCTGCACCAAGTGCTTTGCCACGAGGTACGATAGTTATTTTAACTAATGGGTGAGCATGCTCAGAAAACCAACTTACTGTAGCATGTCCTGCTTCATGGTACGCAATGCGCTTTTTTTCAGAAGGAGATATTATTTTTGATCGTTTTTCAAGTCCTCCAATGATTCTATCTACAGCATCAAGAAAATCTTGTTTTTCGATTTGTTTTTTACCATTTCTAGCTGCTATAAGTGCAGCTTCATTACAAATGTTTGCAATATCTGCTCCTGAAAAACCAGGTGTTTGTTTTGCTAAAAATATGTGATTTACACTTTCAGATAATTTTAAAGGTTTCATGTGAACTAAGAAAATTTCTTTTCTTTCGTTTAAGTCAGGCATTTCAACGCTAATTTGTCTGTCAAAACGTCCTGCTCTTAACAGGGCTGGGTCAAGAACATCTGCACGGTTGGTGGCTGCAAGAATTATTACACCAGCATTAGTATCAAAACCGTCCATTTCTGTAAGTAGCTGATTTAATGTGTTTTCTCGTTCGTCATTTGAGCCCATATTTGGGTTTTTCCCTCTAGCACGGCCAATTGCATCAATTTCATCAATAAAGATAATACATGGCGATTTTTGCTTTGCTTGAGCAAATAAATCTCTAACTCTTGACGCTCCAACACCAACAAACATTTCTACAAAATCTGAACCTGATAGAGAGAAAAATGGTACATCCGCTTCGCCTGCAACGGCTTTTGCCAAAAGCGTTTTTCCTGTGCCTGGAGGGCCAACTAAAAGAGCACCTTTAGGGATTTTTCCACCTAACGCAGTATATTTTTCAGGTGTTTTTAAGAAATCTACAATTTCAGAAATTTCAACTTTTGCTTCTTCTAAACCAGCAACATCGTTAAAATTAGTTTTTACTTTATCGTCTTCTTTATTAAATATTTTTGCTTTTGATTTTCCAATACTGAAAATATTTCCAGCACCGCCACCACCAGCACCACCACTCATTTTTCTGAAGATAAATAGCCAAATTGCGACTAGAATAATAATTGGAAACAGCCAACCTATTAATTCACCCACAATATCTTTACGTGTTTCATAGCTTACTTCAACTTGTTGCTCTGCACTAAAATTGGCTTGAGATTGCTCAATCCTTTTTTCAAACATTTCTATAGAACCTATTGTAAAAAAGAAATGTGGTCCACCTGAGCTCATGCTACCAAAACCATTATTTAAATCATCAGTATATTTTCCTGATTTTAAGGCATTAGTATTTAAGAAAACTTCGGCGCGTTCGCGATTAACAATAACAATTTTTTCTACCTCATGATTTCTTAATATATCTCGCTCAAATTCAACCCAAGTAATTTCTTTGGCATTTGAGCCTAAATTAAATAACTGTAGTGCAAATAAAGCGGCAACAATTAATCCAATAATCCATAGATTATTGTTATTGAAACCGGTTGGTTTAAGCTTATTTTTGTTTTCGGAATTATCGTTTGTAGTCATTATTATTCAAAAAAATGAAAATTAGTAGAAGTTATGCCAATTCTTATACCAAAATTAATTATATGAAGAATCGGCAGTTTTAATAGTTTTTTTATGCTAGATTGTCACACTTCAGTATGTTTTTTTTCTTCGGCATCTGCCCAAAGCGTTTCTAGTTTATAAAAGCCACGGTATTCTTCCAAAAATACATGAACTACAACATCACCGTAGTCCAATAAAACCCATTGTGAGTTTTGCGTTCCTTCTATGCTTAATGGTTTTATATTCAGTGTTTTTTTCAAATAATCTTCAATACCAAAAACTATAGCGTTGACTTGTGTCGTGGAATCGGCATGACAAATTATAAAATAATCGCAAATTGATTGTTCTAATTTTCCAAGATTAAGCGAAATTATATTTTTACCTTTTTTTTGTTGAATTGCTTCAATTATTTCAATAACTAATAGTTCGGACTCTTGATTTTTGATTTTATTTTTCATAAAAATTGCTTCACTAAATATATTTTTAAATGTGTTATAATCTGACACAGAAATAATGGGCAAAATTACATAAATTTGTAGAATGAAACGATAAAAAAAACTTAAATCTATTATTTTAATATTATTTATGAATTATAAATTAATTACGGTAAATAAACTTAATTCAACCAATAATTATGCGCAAGAATTGTTGAAAAAGAGCTCTAATTCACAGTCTTTTGTTGTTTGGGCGAAGAAGCAAACTGCTGGTAGAGGATTGAGAGAAAATAAATGGTGGAGTAGTGTTGGTGAAAGTTTAACTTTTTCTTTAGTTTTACAAAAAATGGATTTTTCAATAGATAAAGTGTTTTTATTGAATATGATAAGTTCACTTGCAATTCATAGAGTTATAGAAAAATATACAAAAAATGTATGGATAAAATGGCCTAATGACATTTATGTAAATAATAAAAAAATAGCAGGATTGTTGATAGAAAATACTATACGAGCATCTAATATTATTACTTCGATAATAGGTTGTGGAATAAATATTAATCAAATGAAATTTCCTGAATATCTAAGTTCTGCAACTTCTTTGGGTTTGATTACTGATAAAAAGTTTAATTTAAGTAATTTGTTAAATGAGTTTTTAGATTCGTTTAGTTTTTATTTTGAGAAGAGAAATCAAATTCAGTTTTTGTTTCAAGAATATTATTCGGTATTATTGGGTTTTGAACAATTGAGTACTTATTCGGATAAAAATGGAGTTTTTAATGGACAAATAGTTGGTGTTGATGATATTGGACGGTTAAAGATTAATGATAAAAATGGGCAAATTAGATTATATTTATTTAAGGAAGTAGAATTTATTCTAAGCTAAACCATAAGCTTAGTTTTTTTTATAAAGTCGTCAATTGTCTGATTTTAAACTCTTTTAAGAGTGCTTTTTATATTGATAGTGACTTATTTATGATTGATTTGTGAAATTAGAGAAAATTGAATTATAAGAAAATGAGTAAAACAAAAGAACAAATTCTGAGAATTATTTTTGTAGATATTGTAGTCTTAATAGTATTGTTTGTTAATTTAATTTGGATAGTTTTTGATAGTATTTATGCTTACGAACCTGTAAATAATTTTTTACACTTAAAATTAACAGGATTTCATGCTTTTTATTTGCCACTTCATAAGCAATTTTGGCTTTATGATTTGTATTTTGTAGGCTTTTATTTTATTGAAATAATTTTTCAATGGATTTTAGCTATTAAAAATAAGGATTACGAAAAGTGGTATTATTATCCAATAATGCATTGGTATGATGTACTTGGGAGTATTCCTGTTGGAAGTTTGCGGTGGCTTCGTTTGCTTAGAGTAGTTTCAATTTTTGTACGTTTGAGTAAATTGCAATTAATAGATATTTCTAAAAATCTTATTTTTAAACAATTTAACCGTTTAATAAATATTTTGTCCGAGGAAGTTTCTGATAGGGTTGTTGTGAATATTATTTCTGGGGTACAGACAGAAATTGGCTCTGGGACTCCTGTTTTTGATAAGATAAATTCAGACATAATTTTGCCTCGAAAGGAAAATCTTATTGAAATTACAACGAATAAAGTAAAGGAGATTTTTGAGAGTTTTTCTCAAAGATTTGATCAAGATTTAAAAGAATATGTTGATGTGAAAGTACAATCTGCTGTAAAGAATAGTAATGATATTAAAACACTTTCAAGAATTCCTTTAATCGGATCATCAATAGAATCTACATTAAAAAATGCTATTTCAGATATTGTTCATCAAATTGTGGTTGATGTAGTGGCTGATTTAAAAAGTGATAATAATACAGATGAAATAAAGGAAATAATCAGTTTGTTTTACGATGGATTAATGGCAAAGCAGAATTTAACTAGCGCAGCATTATTGGAAAAATCAATTATTGATTCCTTAGAAATTATCAAAGATCAAGTGAAAGTTCAGCAGTGGAAGCTCAATGATTTAAAATCACAAAAAGGTGAAATAAGTGAGAGCCTAAATAATTTAGAACCTGCCGAAAAAGAAAAGCGTTTGAGAGATATTAAGAAGATAGAAGAAAAAATGAAGAATGCAGTAATTAAACTACCTCTGTTTAAGGTAGATGGTGAATATATTTTTATTGAGGAAGGAGATAGCGATGAGTAATGTAAGACCCAAAAAGCATTTAGGACAACATTTTTTGAATGACAAAGGAATTGCTAAACAGATAGTTGATAGCTTAGTAATAAGTCAGAGTAAAAATGTTGTTGAAATTGGTTCAGGAATGGGAGTTTTAACAGATTTTCTGTTTGAAATTGAAGAGTTAAATTTGCATTTAATTGAGATTGACAAAGAATCTGTTGATTTTTTAAAAAATAAATGGCCTTATAAACAAGATGTTATTCATTCTGTTGATTTCTTAAAAATCAATTTGAACGATTTTTTTAAAGGCGAACAGTTTTCAATTATTGGGAATTTCCCTTATAATATTTCAAGTCAAATTTTGTTTAGGGTTTACGAAAATTACGAATTAATTCCGCAGCTAGTTGGAATGTTTCAGAAAGAAGTAGCTGAAAGAATTGCGGCTAAGCCAGGAGGGAAAATTTATGGAATATTAAGCGTGTTATTACAAGCGTATTATGATATTGAATATTTATTTACAGTAAACGAAAATGTTTTTACACCACCACCAAAAGTAAAATCTGGGGTTATAAGATTAATAAGAAAGAAAGAGTTAAATTTAGGCTGTAACGAAAAATTATTTAAACAAGTAATTAAACAAGGCTTTAATCAGCGCCGAAAAGTGCTTAGGAACTCACTTAAAGGATTAACTCAAGGCGAAACTTTACCTGATAAATTTGCAACTGAACGTCCAGAACAACTTTCGGTTAAAGAGTTTGTAGAGTTAACCAATATCATTGAAAAAATAATAAAATCAAAACTATAATAAATTGTTTCTAAGCCCCTACGTCAATATGTCTTTCTAAATCAATATTTTCTGCATATTTGAAATAAAAAAAACTTCTATCAAATGATAGAAGTTTTTTTTATTTCAAATATTTTGTTCAAAAAGAAAGTTATTTCTCTTCTAGTGTTTTATTCAAATCGTTAAACTCGTCAATACTAATTTCTTTTTCGTCTAGTTTGATTGTTGCTTTAATAAAATTAGTAAGTACCTCTTGTTCTGCTTTTCTTTTAACTCTTTCTTTGTCTTCTTCTTTTTCTAGCATCGAATGTACAAATTGCTGTACGAGCTCCGCATTTATAGAAGCTGGAGGTAAGCCATATCTTTTCAAATCAGCTATTACAAGTTCTTCAGCAGCTTTGTTCGTTGCTGCATCGTCAACTTTTAATTCATTTTTTTGAAAAATATTTCCAGATATAATTTGCCATTTTAAATCTTCAGCAAATTTCGGAAATTCTTTGTCAAATGTCTCATCATCTAGTTCTTTGTTTTCTTTTGAAGCTAATTTTATCCATTTTTTCAAAAACTCCATTGGTAAACTAATGTCGAGCTCTGTAATCATTTTATCCTTAAAATCTAAAAAGAATTGTGCTTCAGATTCTGACTCAAATTCTTGAGCAATTTTCTTTTTAATTTCTTCTTTTAATTCTTCCTCATTACTAACTGTTGTTTCTTCACCAAAAAGACCTTTATAAAACTTTTCGTTTAGTTCGGCTGGTGTATAACGTATGATTTTTTTTACGGATAATAAATAATCTGCATTTAAACCTTCTGTGTTTTCCTTATCAATTTTAAGTAAGGCAGCTACTTCTGTTTCGTTTTCAAATGCCTTTAAAGGATTAAAATCTATAGAATCACCTATTTTTAGTCCTTTGAATTTTTCTTTTAGCTCATCATCTTTTACCATATTAATGGCAACTAAAACATCTAATGCAACTACACCATTTTCGATTAATGCTTTATTTTCGTCAACTTGAGCAAAATCTGCACGCAACATATCTTCATCTTCCGAAATTTCATCAATTTCTGTTTCAGTAGAAAGTCGTTTCTGATTATCCTCAATAGTTGAGTTAATATACTTTTCTTCTGGAGTAACTTTGTAGAAATTAATTATAGTTTCATTATTTAATTCTAATTCAATTTCGGGCGAAATTCCAATTTCAAAGGCAAATTCAAATTCTTTGTCGTTTTCAAAATCTACTTTATCCTCATTTTCTAAATGATACGGAATTGGTTCTCCAAGATATTGTATTTTTTCTGTTTTAAGATAATTGAATAAAGACTCTGAAAGCATTTTATTAATTTCATCGGCTTTTGCAGATTTTCCATAGGCTTTCCTAATGTAACCCATTGGAACACGTCCTGGACGAAAACCTGGAAGGTTGGCTTTTTTTCTATAATCTTTAAGTGCTTTTTCTACAACCTCTATAAAATCGTTTTCCTCGATTTTAATTTTAATAATGTCGTTGAGTTCACTAATATTTTCTCTTGTGATATCCATCAATCAAAAGTTTAAAGTTTTTAAATTTAAAAAAAAACCGCCAGACCTTACCTGTAAGTAAGAGAGGCGGCATTTTAGTACGGATGAAGGGACTCGAACCCCCACGCCGTGAGGCACTAGATCCTAAGTCTAGCGCGGCTACCAATTACGCCACATCCGCTTTTTAGCGATGCAAATATAGACATTTTTTTAAAAAATTAGTGTTTTTTAGAAAAAAAATATTTTTTTTGTTTAAAATTTTAATTGTTTGCACAAATGTATAAAATATCACAGTTTATTATTCTACTATTTATTTTGTTTTCTTGTAATTCTGATGAAAATACATCGCAAGTAGTTGGCGTTGATGTGTCTCATTATCAGGACGATATTGATTGGCGTGCAGTAAGAAACACGCAAATTAGTTTTGCGATAGTAAAGGCTACTGAAGGTACTGATTGGCATGACACCTATTTTGATTATAATTGGAAGTTAATTAGAAAAGCTGGATTAGTGAGAGGTGCTTATCATTTTTTTAATTTTTATAGTTCGCCAGTTGAGCAGTTTAAAAATTATTCTAAATATGTAAGATTACAGAGTGGCGATCTTCCTCCAATTCTTGATGTTGAGCAAGCTTCTAAATTGCCTGATAAACAAAAAATTAGAGAGAATGTGAGAATATGGCTCAGATTAGCAGAGAAAAAATATAAAGTTAAGCCCATAATATATACAGGAAAAAGTTTTTATAACGATAATCTCTCTGGATATTTTCCTGGCTATCCTTTATGGATAGCAGCATATAGTAATAATGTTCCTGTTTTGTCAGATGGTTTTATGTGGCATATTTGGCAGTATACGGATAAAGGTAGAGTGAATGGGATTGATCATCCAGTAGACTTGAATTATTTTGCTGGTGATATGTCATTTTTAAGAAAAATATGTATTCCTTAGTTTAAAAACTTTTATTTAAAACGATATTTGTTACTTTTGAGCTGTTTTTTTGCTGATTAAATTATATCAAAACAAATGATTATGAGAAAAAATACATTTTATTTAGTGCTGTCAGTTTTATTTAGTGTTTTATTTATGTTTGGATGTGGTGAGCCTGAAGAAAAAACTGCGAACTCAGGGAAGGCTAAAATTGTTGAAGTAACTGAAGAAGGTCAATCTAATACAACTGAGGAAAGTTTAAATCAGGCCGAAGAAATTGCGGAGAATATTGAGGAAACAGAACAAGCAACTGCCGAAATAAGCGTTTTTGAAGGGAGTTTTGTTGACGCATCTGTTTTAGATATGAGTTATTTCTATTTTTTTAAGGATAAATCGGGTAAAGAAAAAAGTTTTTATTTTAACCCTCAAGAAAATTCTATGAATCAGACAATCCCATTTTTTGGACCTGAATTGGCTATTAATAAGGATTTAGTTGGGAAGATGTTTAAAATAAAATATGTTTCGGAGCAGAGAGAGGATGATAATACTGGAGAAATGACCACATATAATATTCCGAGTTCAATTGTTGAAAATAGTAAATAAATAGGCAATTACGGCTTGAGAGAATCACAATTTTTGTGGTTCTTTTTTTTATTAATTTTTTATTAATTACGATTTGGATTAAGTTTGCACTATAATTTTTAATAATTATAAAGGCGATAGATTATAGCATTTAAAGTGCTATGAGTAGTACAAAGATATTTTTGATATGATGAAGAAACTAATTTTACTTTTTTTTATTTTTTTTATTTTTAAAGGATTAATAGCACAAAAAGATTCAATCATAGCTGCTAAAATTGAAATATTTAAAGTCGATATTAAAAATTTAAAAATAAGTGAAATGCCAGTTGATACTTCGTTATCTGGCTTTCAAAATTATTATCCATTTTATGACAAAGATTATTCTAACGTGTTTTTGGGTAATCTAGGACTTCCTTATTATTCAACAATTTATAGACCTTCCATTTATAATGGTTTTATCTTTTTGCAGCATATTCAAGATTATTGGATTAATTCTTCTGATGTGCAATATTTGAATACAACTAAACCTTATACACATTTTCATTTATATACAGGCCCTAGGCGTGATAAGGAAAATGTTGTGAGAGTAATGCATAGTAGAAATATTAATCCATTTTGGAATTTTACTTTGTTTGGTGGATTTAATGGTTCTGAAGGGGCATATAACTTTCAACAGACTAGAGGAAGCTCGGTTTACACTTCAACTAATTACCAGAAAAAGAATTTTAGATTTTTTTCGTATGCTATGTTCAATAAGCAAACAAACTATGAGAATGGCGGAATAAATGATTCTATAGAAATGTTTGGAAATCAGATTCCTTTAAAAATGGATAATGCAAGTAATGTTTATGGCGAAAAGCAATTTAGTCAAAATATTATTTACACGATTCCTTTAAATATTAAAAAAACAGAAATAGTAAATATTGAAGGTAAAGATACAATTCAGGAGATTATAATTAAAAAACCATTGCTAATTTTAGGACAGTCTCTTTTGTATACGCCTAAATATAAAATTTATAGAGATAATGCTGTTGATGAAATTGTGTATGGCGGTGCTTTTGATTACGATTCTATACAATCTTTCGATTCAATTTATCATAGTGATTTAATTTTTAAACTTTATGCTAAAACAGGCGATGAGCTTTTGCCTATAATTAAACTTGGTGTATTTAGTGAGTTTATGTATAAAAGCAGCGAAATTTATAATTTCAGAGAATATGTTACAACTAATAATATTGGTATAAATATAGAGAATTGGTATAAATTTGGTTTTTATAGTGAAAGTGGGAAATTTTTCAATTGGAAATTAAGTTACGAGACTTTTACAAAGGGAAGTAGAGCTGACGATAATGCTTTAAAAGCTGATGCTAATTTGAATTTATTTTCTGAAAAGTTCCCAATAGTTATAAATGTTTTTGGAAACTATAGTTATCGTACTCCTTCGCCGTGGCTGTACAGATATTACGGCAATAGAGTTAGCTGGGATGCAACTCTTGAAAGAGAGAATTTAGTAAATACTAAAGCTTCTATCTCAATAAAAAAGCTTGATTTAGTTTTATCAGGGGAAAATGGTCGGTTAACTAATCCTGTATATTTTGATGAAAATGCAAAGGCAGCTCAGTTAAATGGTGATTTGAAGTACATGAATGTACAAGTGGCTCATATTCTTAAAATCTGGAGATTTCGTTTAGGAACAAATTTAACTTATCAAAAATTATCGGATACAATTAATTTTAAATATCCTGAAATTACATATAAAGGAAGTTTTTACTACGAAGGTAAAACAATATCAAAGTCGATGTTTAACCAAATTGGTTTTGAAGCATATTATTTTTCAAGTTATTATGCACCGTATTATAATCCAGCAACAGCCTTGTTTTATTTGCAAAAAAATGATTTGATTGGCGGAATGCCTTTAGTCAACTTTTTTGTAAATGCTCAATTGCGCCGTTCGAGAGTGTTTTTGAAGTTTACAAATCTTAATTATTTGATTACAAAGGAGCTTTTCTATACTATTCCTGATTATCCTTTGGCCGATACTTATTTTCGCTTCGGTGTTTCTTGGCGTTTTTATGATTAATTTATGATTATCAGCTAATTAATTTTTAAATCAATAAATTACAGATTATATTTGAGGAAAAATTTGTTTATTATGCAAAGAATAATCGTATTGTTGAGCATGTTTTTTGTTACTCAATTTTCTTATGGTCAGTTGATTAATATAGAAACTTTGCGTAAAAACAAAAAACAAGGTTGGCAAGCAAGTGTTTCTGCTAATTATCAATTTACACAAAACACTAGAACAATTAGCTCGTTTAATGCTAATTGGGGGCTTCAGTATTCAAACAATAAACATACTTTATTAATTTTTGGCGGATCTTCTATTTTAAAAATTGACACCTTAGATCAAGTGCTTAATGGTGGTTTTGAACATATTAGATATAATTATACTTGTGAGTCAAGGAAGTGGCTCACTTTTGAAGCATTTGTGCAGCATCAATTTAATTATATAAAATATTTGCAACGGAGATTTATTAATGGTTATGGCCCTAGGTTTAAGCTTATTGACAAAGATGTTTTTACTTTGTATTTAGCACCATTGGTAATGTTTGAAAATGAGGTATATATAGACGATTATAATACAGTTACTAATCAAATTAAAGGTGATTTTATACTTACATTTGATTTTAGTTTGAATGATAAGGTGAGTATGAATCATGTAACTTATTATCAGCCAAAACTTGATGATTGGATGGATTATAGAATATCTTCGCAAACTGGATTATATTTTACGATTATTGAGAATCTTAAATTTGGAGTAGCATTTGATTTTAGCTACGATGCTAAGCCACCAGTTAAAGATAATAGCCCTTTGAATAAATTATTTTATTCATCGCAAAATTTTCTTAGTTTCAGCTTCTAAAATTACTATACATAAGAGATATATTTTTACTTTTGTGTGCTAAAAAAAGTATTTAAAGATTATTATATGGAAATTCAGGCAAAATACGACCCTAAAAGCATTGAACATAAATGGTATAGCTACTGGTTGGAAAATAAAATATTTCATAGTGAGCCAGACGAGCGTGAGCCATACACCATTGTAATTCCTCCTCCAAACGTTACAGGAGTACTACACATGGGGCATATGCTCAATAATACTATTCAGGATGTTTTGGTTCGTAGAGCCAGAATGAAAGGATATAATGCCTGTTGGGTTCCTGGAACCGATCATGCATCAATTGCTACTGAGGCTAAAGTTGTAGCAAAATTAAAAGACGAAGGTATTGATAAATGGGATTTAACTCGCGACCAGTTTCTTGAGCACGCTTGGGAATGGAAAGAAAAGCATGGTGGAATAATTTTGGAGCAATTAAAAAAGCTCGGAGCTTCTTGCGATTGGGATAGAACAAAATTTACCATGGACGAAGATTTAAGTCAAAGTGTGATAAAGGTTTTTATTGAGCTTTATCAAAAAGGCAATATCTATCGTGGTGTTAAAATGATAAATTGGGATCCTAGTGCTAAAACTGCAATTTCAGACGAAGAGGTATTGCATAAAGAAGTTCAGTCAAAATTATATTATCTAAAGTATAAAATTGAAGGAACAGAAAATAATTTTGTAAGTATTGCCACCACTCGTCCAGAGACAATATTGGGTGATACAGCAGTTTGTGTAAATCCTAATGATACTCGTTTTGTTCATTTAAAAGGAAAGAAAGTAATTGTACCACTTGTAAACCGTGTTGTACCAATTATTCAGGACGAATATGTGGATATGGAATTTGGTACTGGTTGCTTGAAAATTACTCCAGCTCACGATTTAAATGATTATCAAATTGGAATTAAGCACAATCTTGATAATATTGATATACTTAACGATGATGGAACTTTAAGTGAGAAAGCTGAACTTTACATTGGTAAAGATAGATTTGAGGTAAGGAAAGAAATTGTAAAAGATTTAGAAAAATCTGGAAGTTTAGAAAAAGTTGAAGATTATATAAATAAAGTTGGTTTTAGTGAACGAACAAATGCGGTTATTGAGCCAAAACTTTCTATGCAGTGGTTTGTAAATATGAAGGAATTGGCTAAACCAGCATTAGAAGCGGTTATGTCTGACGATGTAAAGTTTCATCCTGCAAAATATAAAAATACCTATCGCCATTGGATGGAAAATGTTCAAGATTGGAATATTTCTCGACAATTATGGTGGGGACACAGAATCCCAGCTTATTATATTCAAAATTCCAACGACTTTGTAGTTGCTGAAAGTAAAGAAGAAGCTTTAGCAAAAGCGATTGAAAAAACAGGCAATAAAAAACTTGTAATTAGCGATATACATCAAGAGGAAGATGTTTTAGATACTTGGTTTTCATCTTGGTTATGGCCAATTTCTGTTTTTGATGGAATAAATAATCCAGAAAACGAAGATTTTAAATATTACTATCCAACGAATGATTTGATTACTGCACCAGAGATTATTTTCTTTTGGGTTGCAAGGATGATTATGGCAGGCTATGAGTATGAAGGCAATTTGCCATTTAAAAATGTTTATTTTACGGGTATAGTTCGTGATGGACAAGGGCGTAAAATGTCAAAATCGCTTGGAAATTCGCCCGATCCATTAAAATTGATTGATGATTATGGTGCTGATGCAGTACGAATTGGAATGCTATTTTGTTCGCCAGCAGGAAATGATTTACTTTTTGATATTCAAAAAAATCCTAAAACAGGACTAGAAGGTTATCCATTACCAGAGCAAGGCCGAAATTTTGCGAATAAAATTTGGAATGCCTTTAGATTAGTCAAATCGTGGAATGTAGATGAAAGTTTGGAACAGCCAGAATATGCAAAAAAAGCGATTGAATGGTTTGATAATAAGTTGAATAGTACAATAGTTCAAATGGAGCAGCAATACGAAACTTTTCGTTTGTCTGAAGTCTTAATGTCAGTTTATAAGCTGTTTTGGGATGATTTTTCATCATGGTATTTGGAATGGATTAAACCTGCATATCAAGCTTCTATTGATTTAAAAACATACGAAGCAACAATTGTTTATATAGAAAAGCTTATTCAGTTGCTTCATCCATTTATGCCATTTATTACTGAGGAGATTTGGTTTTTACTTCGTGATAAAAATGAGAGAGAAAGCATTAGTTTAAGCGAATACCCTAAAGTTGGTGAATTTGATACTGATATATTGCAGGATTTTGAAACTTCGATGAATGTTATTTCTGAGGTAAGAAGAATACGGAAAGAAAAAAATATTGCTAGTAAGGATTCTTTAAAACTATTAGTTAAGCCAAATCAAAAGTTTAGTGAGCGTTATATAAAGTCTGTGATGAAAATAGTCAATTTGGAACTTTTTGAGAAAAGTGATGAGGCTATTGAAGGGGCTGTTTCATTTCGAGTGTCTGTAGATGAATATTTTGTACCAATGGATGGCATGTTAAATATTGAAGAAGAAATTTTGAAATTAAAAGCAGAGCTTAAGTATGAGGAGGGGTTTCTTATATCAGTAGATAAAAAACTAAGTAACGACAGGTTTGTTAATAATGCTCCCAAAAAGGTTGTAGATATTGAACGTAAAAAGAAAGCTGATGCAAAATCAAAAATTTCTGCTATTAATGAACAATTAAAGCGATTAGAAGATTGATAAAGTAGAATTGTAAATAATTTCCCCATGAAGAGTATTCAAATTAGCAATTATTTTTTTGTAGAAAGACCTAATTATCCTGAAAAAAAGGGTTTGTATCTGATAGCAATGTTGCTTTTTGGAGTTGCTTTTTTAGTGGGAATTGGTATTTTGATTCGTTTTTTCTCTTATCCTTTAATTCCGTTTGGGATTCTGGCTATTTTTGCAGGGTTTTATTTTCTTAGTCAATGGAAAAAACCTTATTTAAGTGCACTTGAGAGATTTGAGAGTAACCCTGTAGATCAGGAAATGGATGAATGGCTGTTGGAGGATTTAACGGAAAAAGTAAAAGCTAGAGCATTTGAAAGATTTGAAATAGATAAAAGTAAGTTAGATTCAGAGCGTTTTTTGATTTTACCAACACCTCTCTATTGGAAAGCACCTGGATATTACGGCCAAATTAATCGCAAAATAGGTAATGATGGGGCTTATCGTTATACATCGTGGTCAGTAGATGTGTTGATTTTGACTAAAAATTATGTGAGCGTATTTAGTTGCATTTTTGATTGGCTTGGTGGTAGTATTATGCATGAAGAAACTAACGAATTTTTTTATAATGATATTTCTTCGATAAAAACAGGCTACGAAAATCTTGATAAAGTGATGTTTGGAACTGAAGATACGGAAATTGGCGAAATTTTTAAGTTGAAAATTGTAAATGTTTCTGGTGATATAATGGTTTTGTTTTCAGATATTCCAAAACTTTCCGCACCGCAATCTACTAAAATTAGTATTGAAGATGTTGTGACTCGACTTAGAAAGATGTTAAGAAATAGACGGTTAGAGGAAGATTTGGACTTTGAAGTAGATAACACAAAAGATTTGCCTAACTTAGACGAAGATGAAAACTTAAGTGAAGAAATTTAAATTATGCTTCGGAATTTTATTATACATATCGGAATTTTAGTACTATTTGTTTTTATTCAAGCATTTTTGTTTGATAATATGAAGCTCAGTCAATTACAATTACAACCTTTTGTATTTTTATTGGCAATATTAATTTTACCTTTTGAATTGCCTAAGTGGTTTGTCTTAGTATTAGCTTTTTTTGCGGGGCTTTCAATCGACATTATTAATGATACTTTGGGTGTAAATGCTGCGGCTGTTTCTTTTATGGCTTATCTAAGGCCAGTATTTCTTGACGCACTTTCGCCTTACGATGGTTATGAAAATGGAACATCGCCAAGATTAGATTATTATGGATTTGTTTGGGTTTTAAAATATACTGTTTTTTCAGTTTTTACATTTTCAATTGCCTATTATTTTTTAGTTTCTTTTTCATTTGATTATTTTTTCAATGATTTGCTAAAAATATTTTTTGGGAGTATTTATTCCGTTGTACTTATAGTAATAATTCAATTTGCCTTTTTTAGAAAATAATGAATGAATATGCTAACAGATATTATGTCGTTCTTATACTGATGCTTTCAGTCGGGCTAATCTTTGTAATTCGCTTATTTTCAATTCAGGCTTTAGACAATACATATAAAAAATCGGCAGAAAATAATTCACGTAGAACTGTTATTGAGTTCCCTACACGAGGTTTAGTTTATTCGAGAGATAGCGCATTACTTGTTGAAAACCTTAGCTCTTTTGACTTAATGGTTATCCCCGAAAATGTACAAGAGTATGACACTGTAGCATTTATGCGAGTTTTGAGTTTAGATTCTGCAAAATTTTATACTGCATATAATAAGGCTAAAAAAAGACCATCTTTACCTGCAACAGTTTATAAAGAAATTCCTGATAGTATTTTTACAAAATTTCAGGAAATTAAATGGATGTTCTCAGGATTTTATTTGCAAACCAGAGCATTACGTTATTATCCATTGAAAAGTGCTGCACATATATTGGGCTACATAGGTGAGGTAAATAAAAATATAGTAGCTAGTAATAAGTACTATAAACAAGGCGATTATATTGGTATCACGGGAATAGAAAAAACGTATGAAGAAATCCTTAGAGGTCAAAAAGGGAAAAAAATGTATAGCGTAGATGCTAGAAATCGTGTCCGTGGCTCATATAAAAATGGTGAATTTGATGAGATAGCAATAAGTGGTAAAAATATTATGTTGAGTATAGATGCCGATCTTCAACTTTATGGTGAAAAACTTATGGGACAAAAGAGGGGAAGTATTGTTGCGATAGAACCTTCTTCGGGCGAAATTTTATGTCTTATCTCCTCGCCTAGTTATAATCCAAACTTACTTGTAGGAAAAAACATTGCAAAAAATTATGGCCAATTGCGTAACGATAAAGATAAATTACTTTTTAATAGAGCTGTTATGGCTCAATACCCACCAGGCTCTACTTTTAAAATAGTTAATGCCTTAATAGGTTTAGAGGAAAAGGTAATTACAATATATTCTCATTTTAATTGTTCGGGTGGTTATCATGTTGGTAATTTTACATTAAGATGCCATCATTATTCCTCAATTGATTTTTTCTATTCTATTCAAGGATCATGTAATGCTTATTATTGTAATGTATTTGATAGAATTTTAAGAAATAAGGATTATTCTACAATAGGTAAAGCCTATACCAAATGGCGAGACTACGTTTTGCAATTTGGATTGGGAAAAAAATTAGGAACAGATTTGGCTCAAGAACTAAAAGGTTATATCCCCGAAGCTTCGCATTTTGATAAATATTATGGAAAGGATAAATGGCGTCCATTAATGCTTATCTCAATGGCAATAGGTCAAGGTGAACTGGGCTTTAGTCCTATGCAAATGGCAAATATGACAGCTATAGTTGCAAACAGAGGATATTATTATATTCCCCACTTAATAAAAGAAATAGAGGGCATAGATACAATTCCATCTAAATTTTCGCAAAAGCAAATTATTAATATTGATAGTTCTTATTTTGATGATGTAATTAAAGGAATGGAAAGAGTACTTTTGCCTGGAGGAACTGCACCTAACGCATTTATTGAAGGATTAGATATTTGTGGTAAAACAGGAACGGCAGAAAACCCACATGGAAAAGACCATTCTATTTTTGTAGCTTTTGCACCTAAAATTAATCCTAAAATTGCAGTTGCTGTATATTTAGAGAATGCAGGTTATGGATCTACTTATGCAGCACCATTGGCAAGTTTAATGGTAGAAAAATATTTACGAGATAGTATTTCTCATCCTGAATGGGAATATCGATTAGTTAATACAACGTTTAAATATAAAAAGTAAGGAAATTGTCTAATACACGAAACTGGATAATAAATTTAGATTGGTTCACCATATCATTGTATGGCTTACTTGTTTTTCTGGGATGGATAAACATTTATGCTGCCGTATATAACGAAGAACATGAACAAATTATAGATTTGAGTCAGCGTTATGGAAAGCAGTTATTGTGGATTGGAGCTGCAATTGTTATTGCATTTATAGTATTATTGATTGAAGTTAAATTTTACCATTTTTTTGCGTATGCAATATATGGCTTTATTATTTTGGTATTAATTTTAGTGTTGATATTTGCACGTGATATTAATGGAGCCGCTTCATGGATTGAAATAGGTTCTTTTCGGATTCAACCTTCTGAGTTTGCCAAGTTTGCTACTGCTTTGGCACTTGCTAGATTAATGAGCCGTTTTAATTTTGATATTGGAAATAAAAGAGACTTGGCTAAAGCTGTTATTGTTATTATGTTGCCTTTAGTTCTTATTATTTTACAAAATGATTTAGGTTCAGCATTAGTATATTTCTCTTTGTTTATAGTACTTTACCGAAAAGGGTTGCCTGGTTGGATTTTATTACTCGCTGTATTTTTTGCTATATTATTTATAGCCAGTTTTAAAGTTAATATTTTCAGCCTTGAGTTGTTTGTTATTTTAGTTGCATCTATACTTTTATTAATTAATTCGGGAAAGATTAACGAGTTGGCACCTGCATTGGCAGTATTCACTTTTACATTAATTATTAGTTGGATAACCGCTAATTTAACCGAAGTCAATATTGAACTTCATTATTTAGTTTTCATAGCCTTAGTTTTATCTTCAATTGTTTATATATACTGGATTTATAGGAAAAAGTTGGAAGTTGCTTTAGTTGTGTTGTCTCTGGTTTATGCCTCAATTTTGTTTTTATTTTCAGTAGAATACATATTTTCAAAAGTATTAGGCACACATCAACAAAACAGAATATTAGTCCTTATAGGCGAAAAGGAAGACCCGAGAGGAATAGGATATAATGTAAATCAATCAAAAATTGCCATTGGATCAGGTGGTTTAATTGGAAAAGGATTTTTACAAGGAACACAAACAAAGTATAAATTCGTTCCTGAGCAAAGCACCGATTTTATTTTTTGTACAGTTGGCGAAGAATGGGGCTTTGTTGGAACTACTACTGTTATTATTTTATTTTTAGTGCTTTTTTGGCGAATACTCATAATGGCAGAGCGACAGAAAATGGAATTTAGTATGTATTATGGTTATGCAGTAGCGTCTATTTTGTTTTTTCATTTTGTAGTTAATATTGGCATGACAATAGGTTTAGCACCAGTTGTGGGTATTCCATTGCCTTTTTTTAGCTATGGAGGATCATCTCTTTGGAGCTTTACAGTAATGCTTTTTATATTTATAAAATTAGACGCTACACGCCAAAATATTTTGTAAGTATTAGTTAAAAGTTTTAAAAAAAGAGTTTTTTTTATTATATTCCTATGTTCTGTATCAATGGTTCGTCAAATATTTCTAAGGCATTGAATGATAGTTGTTTGCAAAAATAAATTTATTAAGTATAACTGCTAGATATTCAGCGCTTTAACTTAAAACTGAACGAAGTATTACTGTATAGGAAATCATAAAATTTATTATTAACAAATTAAAAAAATAGAAAGGAAAGCAAATGTTTGAACTTCTTAATAACACAAGAATTCAAAATAAAAAAGAATTAGTCATTCAGATTAGAACTGATATTTTAAATGAAAATCCTGAGCTAGCAAATTTATTAAACCAATCAAATTCAATTGAAACTTTTTTTCAGAATTTAAAAGAGTATTTATTTGATTTGCTGAAAAATGATATTAATGCATTTCAGCTTTATAATAATCAATATATACATGGGAAAGCAGAGCCTAGTAATAGGAGTATTGCTGTAATACGATTATTAGATTATATTGATAATAATGGACTTAAACTCGATGATTTAAATAATAATTCTATTGAGATTATTAATCGACCATTAGAAATATTATTCCAGTATTTAAAGTTTAACGAAATAGTTTCTGTTGATTTTGCTTATGATTTTTTATATCTATTTCGCCAGTTGTCAGGATATTTTGTATTTCCAAAGGCAACAAAAAAAGATGTAGAGAATTGGATGCAACGACATTCTTCTGGTTTAGACAATGATGTTATTCTTGAACGTAAAGAAAACAAAGATAGAATAATAAGGATATTAATAAATAAAATAGACAAAGGTGAAATTGTTCGGGCAAAATATAATTGGCCTGAAAATACAAGTTTTGAAGAGAAGTTAATTTTAATGAATAAATGGTGGAATGATAAAACTTTTCATCTGCAATTTGCTGTTCGTAATCCAATTTTATTAAATGAATTACTAGATAATTCGTTTGATGCCAAAACTATGGATGTTTTGCATAAAGCAGTAAAGAAAGGGATTCCATTTTTTGTAAATTTGCATTATCTTAGTTTATTAAATACTAAAGCTAAAGGAAATGATTTAACAATTAGGCAGTATGTGATTTATAGTCAGGAGTTAATAGATGAGTTTGGTGATATAAAAGCTTGGGAAAAGGAAGATATTGTTGAGCCAGGAAAGCCAAATGCAGCAGGATGGCTTCTGCCATCACATGATAGTGTCCATCGCCGTTATCCAGAAGTAGCCATTTTAATTCCTTCAACAATGGGACGTGCTTGCGCTGGTTTATGTGTTTCATGTCAACGTATGTACGGTTTTCAGAGAGGCGATCTTAATTTTAATTTGGATAAATTATCTCCTGAAGATACTTGGCCAAAACGCTTGAAAAGATATTTAGATTATTTTGAAAATGATTCGCAATTAAGAGATATTTTAATTACTGGTGGTGATGCCTTTATGAGTAGCGATAAATCATTGAAAATGATTCTTGATGCTGTTTACGATATGGCAAAGAGAAAAAAAGAAGCAAATATTAAGCGTCCAGATGGTGGAAAATATGCAGAAATGTTAAGGGTAAGATTAGGAACGAGAATTTTTGCTTATTTGCCGCAGCGCATAACACCCGATTTGATTAAGATTCTGAAGGAATTTAAGGAAAAAGCTGCAAAACTTGGACTTAAACAATTTGTGGTGCAAACACATTTTGAGTCAGCAATGGAGATAACACCAGAAGCAAAGAATGCAATTGAAAATATTTCAAAAGCAGGTTGGTTGGTTACAAATCAATTAGTTCTTACGTCGGCTGCTGCACGTAGAGGCCATACAGCAAAATTACGTAAAGTGTTGAATGACATTGGTGTAATACCATATTATACATTTACAGTTAAAGGTTTTAATGAGAATATTGTGAATTTTGCGACTAATGCTAGAGCTGTTCAAGAGTTGAAGGAAGAAAAAATTTGGGGACGATATCCTGATGAATTAAATGAAAAAATTAACTCTTTAGTAGAGAAAACAATTGATATTGCAAAGGAGCTTGATGAAATTCGTAATTTTGCTGATATACCATTTTTAGCTACCGATAAAACTGTTTTGAATTTGCCTGGTGTAGGTAAAAGCCTTGGATTTAGAGTCATAGGTTTGAGTCTCGATGGACGTAGAATTCTTAGATTTGATCATGATAGTAATAGAAAGCATAGTCCAATAATCCAAAAAATGGAAAAGGTGGATATTATTGAGTCAAAATCAATTTATTCTTTTTTAATGCAATTGAAAGAGTTTGGCGAGGATATTCAGGAATACGAATCTATATGGAATTATTCTTTTAGCTATTCTGAAAAAAGAGCTTCAATATTTGAGTATCCAGATTACGATTTTAATTTGACTAAAAATATGACTAATCTTCAAATTGATTAAATTGTTAGAAGTAAGTCGCTGATTGTTGTTGCAGCTTTTTGAATGTGAAAAAAAAATATGGTTTATTCTATTTTTAGAATATTGCAGTTCATTTTTTTTGCATAAAGTGAAAGTTTATAAAAATCAAGTAAAAAAATATACTTACATTTGCACATTAATATAAAAAATATACAAAAATGAGTATGATACCTAATGATGAATTTAGAAAATACGCAGTTAAGCATGTAGGAATTAATAGCTTAACTATGCATCAATTTCAGTCTACATTTAATGCTCAGTATTATAATTCAATAACTCCTCGAATTATCGAAGAACGTCAGTTAAATATTGCAGAAATGGATGTTTTTTCTCGTTTAATGATGGATAGAATTATTTTTTTGGGAATGCCTATTTACGATGAGGTAGCAAATATTGTTCAAGCGCAGCTTTTGTTTCTTGAATCAACCGACCCAACAAAAGATATTCAAATTTATTTTAATACTCCAGGTGGTTCAGTTTATGCTGGATTAGGTATTTACGATACTATGCAGTATATAAATGCTGATGTGTCAACAACTTGTACGGGTATGGCTGCATCTATGGGAGCTGTTCTTTTAACAGCCGGTGCAAAAGGTAAACGTACTGCTCTTAAGCATTCTCGTGTAATGATTCATCAGCCAATGGGTGGTGCTCAAGGACAGGCTTCGGATATTGAAATTACAGCAAGAGAAATAAATAAGCTTAAAAAAGAGTTATATACAATAATTGCGCATCATTCAGGCCAGACAATTGAAAAAGTTGAAGAAAACAGTGATCGCGACTATTGGATGACATCCGAAGAAGCTAAGGAATATGGAATGATTGATGAAGTTTTAGTAAAGATTTGATAGAGAGGAAGTATGGATAAATGTTCGTTTTGTGGAAGGAATAGAGGGGAAGTAAATTTATTAATCGCGGGAGTTTCGGGACATATTTGTGAGAGTTGTGCAAAACAGGCTTACGATATTGTAAACGAAGAGGTTAAGCGAGATGATGATTTTAAGTTAAGCGAAGTTAAATTACTTAAACCTAGGGAAATAAAAGCTTTTTTAGATCAATATGTTATTGGTCAAAAAGAAGCAAAAAAAGTGCTTTCTGTGGCTGTTTATAATCATTATAAGCGCTTAACACAAGAAAAGACTAATGATGATGTAGAAATTGAAAAATCCAACATTTTGCTTGTTGGTAGAACTGGTACAGGAAAAACCTTACTTGCACGTACAATTGCACGTATGCTTCATGTTCCGTTTACTATAGTAGATGCCACCGTTTTGACAGAGGCAGGTTATGTAGGAGAGGATATTGAAAGTATTCTTACACGTTTATTACAGGCGGCTGATTATGATTTGGCTTCTGCTGAGCGAGGAATAGTTTTTATTGATGAATTAGATAAAATTGCACGTAAAGGAGATAATCCTTCAATTACGCGCGATGTTTCTGGCGAAGGTGTTCAGCAAGGATTATTAAAGCTACTTGAAGGAGCTATTGTAAATGTGCCGCCACAAGGAGGACGTAAGCATCCAGATCAAAAAATGATACCTGTAAATACCAAAAATATATTGTTTATAACAGGGGGAGCTTTTGATGGTATTGAGCGTAAAATTGCACAAAGGCTGAATACGAAAGTAGTTGGTTATGGGGTAGATAAAGATGCAGGTTCGTTGGATAAAGATAACTTATTGCAATATGTTGCACCTCAGGATTTAAGATCTTTTGGCCTTATTCCTGAAATAATAGGTAGAATGCCAGTTTTAACTCATCTAAACCCGTTAGATAGAGATGCTTTGCGCCTTATTCTTACAGAGCCGAAAAATTCTATTATTAAACAATATAATAAGCTTTTTGAAATGGATGGAATCCATTTAGAATTTGAGAAAGATGTGCTTGATTATATTGTAGATAAAGCTGTTGAGTTTAAACTTGGTGCTAGAGGATTACGTTCAATTTGTGAAGCAATTATGGTAGATGCTATGTTTGATTTACCATCTGAAAAAGTTGAAAATTATACAGTTACACTTGATTATGCCAAGCAAAAAATGGAGCAGGCAAGTGTTCAGAGATTAAGAATTGCATAAATAATTTTATAACGGAATGTAAGCGTCTGTACTCAATGTGCAGACGCTTTTTTTATATACTTGTTTTTGTTTAAATTTTGAAGGCTCAAAGAATATGCTGTTTTATATAGTTTAGTTTTTTTACATAAAAACAATATATATTTAATGTATGGAAGTGTAATCTATTGATTTATATTGATGAGTATATAGATTAGTGTGATTTATTTTGTGTTATTTTAAGCTTGAATAATTGGAAATTAGTGATTTTAGCAGAATAAAATCGAATATTTTTAATAATATCAAGTTTTTTTACTAATTTGCTTTCAAATTCGAAAAATGTAAAATAATTATGGCACAAGTCCTAGTCATTGATGATGAAAGAGCGATACGAAATACACTTAAAGATGTTTTGGAGTACGAAGAATATAAGGTTGATATAGCAGAAGATGGTCTTGTTGGACTAGAGAAAATAAAGAATGGAAAATATGATGTCATATTATTAGATATAAAAATGCCAGGGATGGATGGCATTGAAGTTTTAGACTCTATTTTTGAAATGGGTACTGATGTTCCTGTTATAATGATTAGTGGGCATGCTTCTTTAGATACAGCCGTGGAGGCAATTAAAAAAGGAGCATTTGATTTTATCGAAAAACCGCTTGATTTGAATCGCTTACTTATCACAGTACGTAATGCCCTAGATAAAACTCATTTAATTACAGAAACTAAAAAATTACGCAAAAAAGTGAGTAAAGCCTACGATATGATAGGCGAATCTCCAGCAATTAATCAAATAAAAGCTATAATTGATAAAATAGCTGCTACTGATGCACGTGTTTTAATTACTGGTGCTAACGGAACAGGAAAAGAAGTCGTGGCACGGTGGGTACATGAAAAAAGCATACGTGCAGGAAATATGTTTATTGAAGTAAATTGTGCCGCAATTCCATCTGAATTGATTGAAAGTGAATTGTTTGGGCATGAAAAAGGGGCTTTTACTTCAGCGCATAAGCAGCGTAAAGGAAAATTTGAACAAGCCATTGGTGGAACAATATTTTTAGATGAAATTGGAGATATGAGCTTATCTGCGCAAGCTAAAGTATTGAGAGCTTTACAAGAAAATAAAATTTCGAGAGTTGGTAGTGATAGAGACATTAAAGTAGATGTGCGTGTTATAGCTGCAACGAATAAAAATATTGAGCAAGAAATAAAAAATGGTAATTTTAGAGAGGATCTTTATCATCGTTTAAGTGTTATTTTAATACAAGTACCAACATTAAATCAACGACTTGATGATATTCCACTTTTAGCTAGGCATTTTATAAATCTAATTTGCGAAGAAAGTGGTTCTTCTAAGCCCGAGTTAACTGATAATGCTATTGCTGAGCTTCAGAAAATAAATTGGACAGGGAATGTCCGTGAATTCAGAAACGTAATTGAACGTTTAATTATACTCTGTAATGATAAAATTGATGCCGAAGATGTAAAAACTTATGCAAGTCCAATTGGTCTTCAAACCAATTTTAATAAATAATTATGCAAAAAATTTGGACAGATAATTTTACCGTTCGTACCTACGAAGCCAACTTATTTCAGGAGTTAGATTTAATTAGTCTTATAAACAGATTACAAGATGGAGCTTCGCGCCATGCTGAAACTTTAGGATTTGGTTGGGATAATATGAAAGAAAAAAAACAGTTTTGGGTATTATCTCGTTTTTTGGTAAAAATTAATTCTATTCCAAAATGGAAAACTGAGCTAAAACTTCAAACTTGGCCAAAAACTGCCGATAGTCTTGCCGCTTATCGTGATTTTATCATTACCGACTCTTTTGATAATGAAATGGTTACGGCAACCAGCACTTGGCTAGTTTTAGATGCTGTAAATCATCGTCCTATACGAATGTCAAATGTACTTGAGAGTCTTGACCATACTACAGATAAAGTGGCAGTAGAGGAAAAGCCACAAAAAATTGTTGTGCCAAAAATGAGAAATTTACTTCGTGAATCTGAAATTCTTTATTCTGATTTAGATTTAAATTTGCACGCCAATAATGTTAGTTATGTAAGAAAAATTTTAGATAGTTATCCTTTAGAATTTCTTTCGAAGCACCGTCCGTTTGAAATTGAGATAAATTTTTTAAAAGAAGCTAAATATGGTCAGAAACTATTTGCTTATGTACATAATGAATTGAGTAAAAAGGAGCATATACTTAGCTTGCAAGATAAAGATGATAAAATATTCCTGACAGTTAGATTGGTTTGGAAATCTGTATAATAGGGGCTTCGTAATCAAAAAAAACTTTAATTAGTTACTTGTGGTTCTAAGCTGATTAGTTATAAAGTTAAGAGCAGTTTTTCGTTTTTAGAATTATTTTAATTAATTATTATTTAAAATAATATTCTTTTCGTATAGATTTTGTAACTTTAGCATTGAGATACGGTAGAATTTGTTTTGCCCCACGTTTTTTATCAATTAGTAAATCAACGAATTTTTAGTCTAAGTATAATTTTTATCACATGAGAATAAAACTTACTTTAATATTTCTATTTATAGTTATTGGGAGCTTAAATGCTCAAAATGAATTTGTAGATGTAAATATGCAGTACGAGTCAAATAAAACAGGAGTATTTATTGATTCAGTAGCTTATACGAATTTACATACTATTTTTTATATACGAATTACGCCTAAAGCTGGTGAGCTGATTACATTTAGTGGTGCATTTACTTCATATACATGGAATTTGGTTAATGTAAATAATCGTCTTCAAGTTAGTAATTTACAGCTTATTCAAAATCTCAGAAAAAATGGCTTATTAATAGCTGGTAAAGAACAGATTAATCCAGCAGAACAGTATTACGAAGAAGCTGATGCTGAGGTGTATACTGCCGAGTGCGTATATGCAAAATTACCTTTTGATGTAAGACAAGTACATATTTTGCAGGGAATGATGTATAATGAGTCAAATCTGATAATTAAAAATATTTCCATCCAATCAAAATATGGTAATATTGAAAATCAACCAGAGTTACAAGATATTAATGAATTGTCGGACAGTATAATTAATGAAACGCCTCTCGCACAGGCAGAGGCCATGCTAGAATTAGCACTTGATTATCAGCAACAAAACAAGCTTACGAAATCGTTGGAGGCAATAAACGAGGCTTTTAGTAAGATTGATAGCAGCGCAAATTCCGAATTATATTCAACTTTATTGCTTAATAAAGGAAACATCGAGTTTTATCAAGGTAATTGGAAATTGGCATTATCATCTTATCAGAAGTCTTTAAGTATTGAAAAAAATAAGCAAAATTCATCCAACCTACCAATTTTGTATAATAATATTGCTTCAGTTTATGATAGCAAATTAATGTTTGATGAGGCATTATACAATTATCAAAAAGCATTGAATATTTATAAAAATCAGAATAAAGAAGAGGAGCAGGCACAGCTTAATTATAATATTGGGAATCTATATTATTCCACCGAGGATTTTGATAGTGCATTAAAATTTTATAATCACGCACTTAATTTAGAGGATAGGCTTAATAATGAGGAAGAGAAATTGTTAACGTATAATAATATTGGTGTAATATATTATGAAAAAGAACGCTGGTCGGATGCTTTGCAAAACTATTTTCGTTCGCTGGAACTAGCAAGGAAGCACGGATATATGAAAGAACAAGCTATTACTTTAAATAATATTGGTAATGTGAAATTTGATGAAAAAGATTATAATCAGGCAGTTAATTATTATAATCAATCTAAAGAATTAAGCCTTGAGTTAAAATACTTAAAAGGAATGGCAATAGCATTACATAATCAGGCAAATGCTTATTTGAAAATGGGAAAAATTGATACAGCAAAATTATTATTGAGTCAAAGTTTGCAAATATCCCAAGAGTTGGATTTGAATGAGGTTCTTTTCAATAATTATAGGAGTTTAGCCGAAATTTTTGCGAGTGCAGATGATTGTGCTAAATCACTAGAGTATTATAAAAAATATTCAGAATTGCGTTTTTCTGTTTCAGAAGAAAAAACACGTCAGATTAGTATTTTACATCAAAAATATAAGTATAAAACTCAAAACTTGGAGGATGATTATGGTTTGAGAATGAAAAGTGTTCTTGCTAAAAAAGCTCAAGTATCGAGGAAGTTAAGTCGAATGGTTGGCCGATTAAAAGCAGAGCGAGTTATTTCTAAATACCATAAGGAAAAACAAAAACAAGAGATTGACATTTTAAATCAAGAAAATACTATAAGTGAATTAAAAATACGTGAAAGAGAACAGGATTTAGAAAAACGTAATTGGCAGATTGCTGGTCTTGGAAGTGCATTATTGCTTGGTATTGTGCTTGTTTTTCTATTGATTCGTTTAAATAAGCAAAGTAAACGAACAAATAAATTACTGGCTGAGCATAATAGTGAACTTGCTAAGCAAAAAGAAGAGATAGAAAAACAGAGAAATAGGATTGAAGTACATAGAAATGAGATAGCTAGACAAAAAGAATCAATGACTTCAAGTATTGTATATGCGAGAAGAATTCAACAAGCAGTATTGCCGCCAACAGGCTATTTTAATGAATTTTTACCAGAAAATTTTGTTTTTTATAGGCCAAGGGATATTGTTAGTGGTGATTTTTATTGGATTAGTCAACAGGAACAAAAAATTGTTATTGTAGCTGGAGATTGTACTGGACATGGAGTGCCTGGTGCATTTATGAGTATGTTGGGAATTTCGTATTTGAATAGGATTGTTGGCGAAGAACCAGTTAGTAAGGCTTCAATTATTCTTGAAAAACTGAGGAGTTTAGTTATCAGCTCGCTTCATCAAACGGGGAAAATGGATGAAGCGAAAGATGGTATGGATATTTCGTTATTAGTTATTGATATGGAGAACAAGAAAATAGATTACGCTGGTGCTTATAATCCATTATATTTAATTTCAAACAGAGATGATTATCAGTCTGATATAAAAATTGAAAATAACGGACTAGTTTTACATGAATGGAAGGCTGATAAAATGCCAATTGGAATTCATAGTGGTAAGGTTCATGAGTTTACAAATAATGCAATTCCTTATAACGAGGGAGATACTCTTTATTTGTTTAGCGATGGTTTTGTTGATCAATTTGGTGGAGAATCGGGGCGAAAATATTTGTCTAAGAGATTAAAGAATTTTTTACTAAGTATAAATCAGCAGAAAATGCATGAGCAGCAAATTTCTGTTCAAAATGAATTTGAAACTTGGCGTGGAACTCGAGAGCAAATTGATGATGTGATTGTTATAGGATTTAGCTTAGGGATTGTTCCGAAATAACTTGGCTTAAAACTTGTTCTTTTGCCTTTTAACTTCCTTGAAAATTCTTTAAATAGCTCGCTATTCGCAGATTTTTCAACTTGTTAAAAAACAAAATAACTTGGTTTAAAACTGTCAATTTATTCCATCACAATCCCTTAATATAAAAAAAGCGCAAATTAAGT
>DAOVUO010000224.1 GCA_030632545.1 Bacteroidales bacterium | reverse complement strand
GAGAAAACAGAAAATATTGAAAGTTCGCAAATGAGCAGGGTTAGTCTGCCAATAAAATCAATTAAAGCTATACCTGCATTTATGGGCGAAGTAGATATTCTTAAAACTATTCAATTACTACCAGGAGTACAATCGGCAGGTGAAGGAAATTCAGGTTTTTATGTTCGTGGTGGTGGCCCCGACCAAAATTTAATTTTACTAGACGAAGCAATTGTTTACAACGCCTCGCACCTATTTGGCTTTTTTTCGGTTTTTAATGCTGATGCCATTAATAATGTTGAACTTATTAAAGGTGGAATGCCAGCAAATTACGGTGGACGTTTATCATCCGTTTTAAACATCAGTATGAAAGAAGGCAACAATCAAAATTTTGAGGTCGATGGCGGAATTGGATTAATTGCCTCACGTTTAACGCTACAAGGCCCAATAGTTGAAGGAAAAAGTTCTTTTATCGTTTCTGGAAGAAGGACTTATATAGATATTTTGGTCAATCCATTTATAAAGCAAAGTTCACCATTTAAAGGCTCAGGTTACTATTTTTACGACTTAAATGCAAAGTTTAACTATAAATTTTCGGACAAAGATCGTGTTTTTCTGAGCACCTATTTTGGCCGAGATGTTTTTACATATAACAACAATAAAGATGAATTTAAAGTTTCCATTCCGTGGGGAAATGCAACTACATCTTTTCGTTGGAATCATGTTTTTGGAAGCCAAATGTTTATGAATGCTACTTTAATTTTTACTGATTATCAATTTTCATTTGGCGCTGAGCAAGAAGATTTTGAGCTCAAACTTAGTTCAGGGATCACAGACTATAATGCCAAAATTGATTTTACTTATATGCCTAGTTATAAGCATAAACTTAAGTGGGGAATAAACTACATTAATCATAAGTTTACGCCCAGTAGTGTAAGTGCCAAAATAGGGGAAATGAGCATAAACAGCAGCGATATTGTGTATAATTATGCACATGATGCTGCCGTATATATTAACGACGAATGGGATATTACGCCTTGGTTAAAAGTAAATTTAGGATTAAGAGCAACTGTATTTCAGCAAATTGGCCCTTTTAAGCGCTATATAAAGGATGAATATGGACAAACCATAGATTCCATGGAATATGCTAAAAATGAAGAGATTGTCACTTACCCAAATATTGAACCTCGTTTCTCTATGCGAATTGTAATTGATGAAAAATCATCATTTAAGGCCTCATACACAGAAAATTACCAATATATTCATTTAGCCACATTATCAAGTGCCTCTATGCCCACCGATTTATGGGTTCCAAGCACAGATATCGTTAGTCCACAATTTAGTACACAGGCAGCAATAGGCTATTTTCGTAATTTTTTCAATAATAATTACGAATTTTCCATTGAAAGTTACTATAAAATTATGGAAAATCAACTTGAATACGCCGAAGGCTCAGCACCAGGCGATGAACTTGGCGATAATCCAGATAATAGTTTTGTTTTTGGCGAAGGGCAATCTTATGGTGCTGAATTTTTTCTTAAGAAACGATTAGGGCAAACAACTGGATGGATAGGCTATACATGGTCGAAAACCACAAGAATATTTGCTGATATTAATAATGGAATAGAATTTCCTGCGAAATACGACAGAAGGCACGATTTATCTATAATTGTTACGCATCAGTTTAATGAACTATGGACTTTGGCAGGAATATTTGTGTATGCTACTGGAAATTCAATAACCTTGCCAATAGGTCGGTATTTTATTGATGGAGCATTAGTAAATCAGTACGATATAAGAAATTCTTATCGTATGGAGCCTTATCATAGAGCAGATTTATCTCTTACATACACTCCAAAAAAGAAACGTAAATATCAATCTTCATGGAATTTGTCTGTTTACAATATTTATAGTCATCAAAATCCATATTTTATCTATTTTGATACTGAAGGAAATTTATCGGAAGGAACGCTTAGTACAAGTGCAAAGCAAATATCATTATTCCCAATATTGCCATCAATTACGTATAATTTTAATTTTTAATGCAGTAGTTTTTCGGCATTTACTTGGTAAAAAAAACTTTAACGTTAATGTAGCTTTAAATATTCGATAATATCGTTTGAGACCTTGATACTTTGAGCGTATTTTAGGGGAGTTTTGCCTTTATAAATTAGCTTAGTATTAGCACTGTTTTCTATTAACAATTTTATCAATAGTAGATTTTGCTGTTCAATAGCTTTAATTAAAGGGCTTTCGCCAAATTTATTAATAGAGTTAACATTTGCAGCTCTACTTATTAAGGTTTGTACAGAAATATACTCACCTCTCCACACAGCATATTCCAAAGGGGTTTTATTTGGGTTTTTTGCTTTATATTCAATATTTGCTCCAGCATCAATAAGCATATTTATTATTATTTCGTTTTCATTATCAACAGCCACATGTAAGGCAGACATATACTTACTTGTTTTCGAATTTGCACTCAAACCTTTTTTCAGAAAAAAATCAAGCATTTCAGGCTTATCTTCCTTAATTGCCCAAATTAATAAGTTATAATTTTCCTTACCACATTTTACATTAATATTTTCGCCCTTTTCTAATATTTTATTAACCGCTAAAGTGTCGTTATATTCAACTGCGCTAAAAATAAGCGAGCAGCCATCAGGTTTGTACTTTACATGCATAGCTAAGTCAGCTTCTAAAAATACATTTAGTATTTCGTCATCAGCAAAAACTGGCTTGAGACTAAAATACCTGTGATTTTCCAGACCACCTCTGAGAGTAAGTAGTTGTTTAAGTTTAGCTTTATCCTTAAATGCACTGTCAATTCTTATAGTTTCACGGTTTGCTCCTTTTTTAATCAATTTTTCAACTAACTCAATATTATCACATTTTGACAAATTAATTGAGCTAATATCAACACCATTTTCAATCAGGAAAAACACCATTGATGAATCGCCAGTTTCAAGAAATTCATTAATAAGAAAAACATTCCTTTTTGTAGGAATATTTGGGTCAGCACCCATTATGATTATTTTCCTTACTAATTGTGGATCTGAGCAATAAGCAGGACTAATTTTAGTAGGATCAACACCATGCTCTAATAAAAAAACTACCATTGCAGAATTATTTTCGCTCAATGCAATGATAATAGGATAAAGCTCATTTTCGTAAGCAATATGCGGATTTGCACCTAATTCAATCATTTTTTCAACAATTGAAACATTCCCAATAATCACAGCTTCATGGAAAGCGGATGTATAATTACCTAAAACTCTTGTGCTATTTCTGAACCGTGTCCGCCTTCCAACAGTTTTACTTACTCTAATTCGAGTATTTGGGTTTGCACCTTGTTTTATAAGTCCTTCAACTTTCTGTATTAATTCTTCCTGACTTAAAGCATTAGATTTTATAATATTATACAATTGCATGTTTAAAGTATCTTCTACAATTGTTTTTAAATTGTAATCATCAACATTCTTAGCTTTTGTAGAGGACAAATTATTCAGAAAAAAAATATGTAAAAACAATACATAAAAAAATAATAACTGAGTCTTCATGCTTTCAAATTTATACAATTGTGAACCATAATTACCTGTAAACTTCATTAGCATTCGTTTATAAGTATTGGTTCTTTACCGATACGCTTTTAATAATTATCCCGAATACGGTATAAACTAAAAGTCTCTCGGCATAATAATACATCGCCATTGTTTACTTCCTTATTATAATCGGAAATACAGGTAGTTTTGATTTTAAAATGGTAAAACAGTATTTTAGAGAAATTATTACTTTTTGAAAAAATAATAAACTGAAGCAAGCATACGTAAATTATTAGCAGCAGTTAAATCTGTTGGAGTACCTTTTGCATCTACGGAACTTCCATAATTAGCTATTGTATATTCACTTTCGATAGCAAAACGTACATTCCCCGAATTAAACATAACTCGAGGTGAAACCCTATACAAACTTTCAATATTTGTTCCAAGTCCATAAATAGCACCAACAACATCATTAGCAGAGCCAAGATTTTGAGTATATCCACCAAATATTCCAAACTGCGTTTTTTTGCCATTTGTATGAATATCTGTCCAAGCGGACATAGTTGATAATGGCGAATATTCTACAAATCCTTTAGTGACATCAACAATTTTTGTAACTGCAAAACCTCCAATACTTAAAACATCAGGCATATTTTGCCCATAAATACCTTCAAATTTCAAGGTCAATTTGGATGTATTAATTCTCAAAAAAGCAATTGCATTAAAACTGCTTACAGTTTCGTTAGTTGCATATCCTAGAATTGTTGTAATCTGAGGAACAATCTGTTTGTAACTAGTTCCTACACCAGCGATTAAATTATTCTTTGCAAAATGCACTTGAGCACTAAGCTCTGGCATCGCCGAATTTCGTAAATATATACTTGACACACCAGCAGCACCTCTGCTTGTATAATCTCTTTGTGAGGCCGCAACAGCAATTAATTTAATATCGCCAAGCTTGTGAGTTAAACGGATTTGCGGATTTCTACCAAAGGGCTGTATTGGAACTCCCGTATTAAAAGAAACAGTTCCAGGAAAACACGAAGTAATAAACATTGGAATCCAATATTGACCAAAAAGCAACTCGGTATTCTCCCAATTCATTTTCATATAAGCATGGCGAAGTCTCAATAAATTGATATTGTCGTTTGCTTGAGCAAAAAAATCACCTTCAATTTTACCTGAAACTTTTGCTCCAAACGCCTCTGTTCCACTCATTCCCAAAGACACCCTAGTTTGAACTGAAAGAAAATTAAAGCTCGTTTTACTATTAATATCGTTCCCATCTAAATCTTCTGAAATTACAGAAGGCCAAAGCAAAAAGTGTCCTTCACGAGCAGAGACTGTCTGTCTGCTATCCCAAAAAAAATCGCTCTTAACAAAACCTGATAGATTAACTTTAATCTCATCTTTTTTTTCCTCTTGAGAGAAACTTATAATAGGTAACACCAAAATAAGTACTACAAATATTGTTTTTTTCATTTTATATTATTTTAATATTTCGATAAGTTTTAAGTTTAAATGCTAGGTTTTAAGTTAAAACGTGTGAATGTCTAGCATTTATGCTTAATGAATTTATTTGTAAATTATTATCGCTCAATGTTTTATGGATGTTTAACGAAATTTTAGTATATCAATGGTTCGGTGAATTTTTATAAACTACTGAAATACATAGATTTACTAAATTCCGCTTTATTCACTATGTTACTCATAACTAGTGACATACAGTTTTGAAACAGTAAATTTAGTAAATCTTAACGAAGTATTATATATAAAACTTCGTATTATTTATTCATCACTATCTTCAGGAAATATTTTTTCCAATACTGTCATTTCTTCAACAGGTCGCCCCAATAAAATATTG
>DAOVUO010000230.1 GCA_030632545.1 Bacteroidales bacterium | reverse complement strand
TCATTTAGAAGAAATTATACGTAAAAAACCAGAGGACTGGTTATGGTCACATCGACGATGGAAGCATAGAAAGCAAATTTGAACACTACCGAATTTGCAATTCGGATAATACAGGAAAAAATGCATATTTTAGGGCAAAAGTTCTTTGAAAAAACACTTATGCGATAGCCAAATAATAAATAGAAAATAATAAATTTGGTGGATTCCCCAGTTCGCTTGAGACCATAAAAAAGCACAATTGTGTTCGGCGGTCGGTTCTACCGCCATCAGATTATTTTTTAGGGCAGAGCCTGTTTAAATATATTCGACTCAGGCAGGAGTCTAAGCCGAACGTGGGGAAGTCATAGATATTATGCGCAAAAATATACATCCATGTTTATTTGAAAATGTGTATCTTTGTGTTAGCGTAAAATTGAAAAGTAAACGATTGATAAACAACAAAAGTTACAATTATGCAATTAACAATCAACATAAAAGACCCTTCGCAAGAGGCATATATTATAAATTGGCTATTACAGCAAGAGGGAATTGAGTTTAGTGTTCCTCAATTCACTGATTTAACATTTTTATCCGATGAGCAAAATGCAGAATTAGAACAAAGGCTAAAACGAATAGAAAACCACGAAACAAAATTTATCAGTTTAGATACTTTTAAGAAAAGATACTCGCATTATGTACAAGATTGAAATATCTGAAGATGCGGAAAAAGACATTTCAACATCAACAGATTTTTACGAGTACAAACAAAAAAACTTAGGCAAACGGTTTTTCAACATGGTATTAAAGTCATTTGAATTAATCCTGAAAAATCCTTATGCATATCCGAAAACTAACAATAATTTGCGCAAACACGTTATGCAAAAATTTCCTTTTGTAATTCTGTACATAGTTGGCGAAACAGTAATACAAATAATTGCTATTTTTCACACAAGCCGAAATCCTGAAACAATAGATAAACGACCTGATAAAGACGAATAATCATGCGTGCTAGTATTATAATGAACTAGGAGTCAATGGGCTATGTCGATTGCGATCCAAAAACACCTGTAAACTTCATTAATAACGGTTCGGCGTTATGCTTTGAGAGTTTTTATTAAAATTGATAGCAAGTATGCTATCAAGATTGGTTAAAAGTTGAGCCTCATTTGTATAATATTGCAATTTGGGGAATTAATCTAAAGTAATGTTTAAAGTTTGATTTTCAGGAAAATCAACATTTTTGAATAGTATTGGCAAATGATTCCACTTATTAATTTCACTTTGTTTACATCTTTTAAATAGCCTTTTCTTTTCTAAATAATATGCCAAATATTCTTGTTCACTTTGTTTCGGACTAGGAATTAGTAAGGCTGTTTTTTTTAAAATTACTAAATCCATTATTGTGCTGTATCCTGCTCTAGCTATTATATATGGAATTGATATAATAGCATTGGCAAAATTTTGATCGTTCAGATGCCAAGAATAATCAATAAAATCTGATTTTATATTGAGTTTTATTTTTGGACGGCCAGCAATTAGTAAACTTTTTATTTTCAGATTATTAAGTTTTTCTATAATGTTTTTTTCGAATTGAGTTCTTTGAGGTTCGGGACCCGAAAGGATTATTAAAACTTGATATTTCTGATATTTTTTCTCTTTTTTTGGTGTAATTCCCTTAAACCTAGAAGCAATATTTATGTTTTTACTGTTTTTGTGAGCGCATTTTTCAGATAATTTCCCACTTAAACTCATTTTGCTATAAAAATCAGGAATCCAAATTTCATTAAATTTTTTTAGTGCTTTTTTATTTAATGAGTTTATTATTTTGGAAAAAAGATTAAACCCTTTTGGTGGAATTATTGAACATTGGTGAGTGATAAAAATACTTTTTCTCTTTTTTGAGAAAAAACCATATCTATTGTCGGAAACAATAAAATCAAACTTTTCTGTAGTGTTTTTTACAAATTTTTGGTCTGAAAAATAGAGCCAAGCCATTTGCAAGCTAATTTTCCACCAATTAAAATATACCCAATTTTTACTGTAGCTAATTTTTATTGCAGATAGTTCAATAAATTTATTTTGTGGAAAGTAATTTTTCAGCAGTTCTAAAGAATCGCCACTTCCAGCAATCGTAACACTATAGCCCTGTTCTGCTAATTTTTTAATAATAGGAATACTTCTGGTCGCATGTCCTAACCCCCAGTCTAATACAGCATAAAGAACTTTTTTTTGCATTAAGCTGATACTTGGGTCTTAATTCCCATAGCTTCTATTTTTTTTGCAATTGCATTTAGTTTTTCAGCACTCACTTTTTGCAAAGTTTTTATGGGAGTATCACGTGCTATAGTGTATATCATTACCTCTTTAGGGGCAATTTCTTTAATTATTTTTAGCCAAGCCAATATATGTTCATCACTTGTATTGTCTATTGTTTCGTTGTTATATATTCCTTCAATAAACATTGTTTGGATAATTACCTCACCATTAAATTCTTTTAAAGAGTTTATTACCTCTGTTAAACTATGATTTCCTTTAGGTTGATTAATTCGTTGAATTGTGTTTTCAAAAGCAGAATCAATTTTTTGAATATTTTGTTCAATTTTTTGTAAAGCTTCAAAAACCGAAGGCTTGTGTAATCTCGTTGCATTAGATAAAACAGCAATTTTGGCCCGGGAAAGTAATTATTTCTTAATTCTATAGTATCGTCAATTATTCCAGCGAATTCTGGATGTAATGTTGGTTCACCATTTCCAGCAAATGTAATTACATCAGGAGGAGTATTTTTGTTACTCATTTCCATTAATTTCAATTTAAGAGCTTCTTGTACTTTTTCGCGAGAATGAAAATTTACTTTTACGCTTGATTTGTCTGGTGTCCATCCGCATTCGCAATAAATACAGTTGAAATTGCAATATTTAGAGTTTTCGGGTAGTAGATTTATTCCTAAAGATAGCCCAAGACGGCGGCTTCTAACAGGGCCAAAAATTATTTTATCAAATAGAAATGTCATATTTGTATTAATTTTTTAAGCGGCAAATGTAATAAAATTCAATTGCTCAAGTATATTTATTTCCAATAATTTTCGTTATAATCTCCTTCTTTTTTCATATCACGAATTTTAATCGCTCTTATAAAATCATAGTATTTTGCAGCAAATCCTTCATTTGGAGCTAGTGCTGGCGACCATAAAAGATTTCCTTCAGGGTCAATTAAAAAATAGGTAGGGTAGGCTTTTATTTCATAAGTTTTAAGTATATCAGCTTGGTTTTTAAATGAAAGTAAATCCCAGCGATATCTATACTTTACAAAATGATTATAAGTTTTATCGAAATCATCGTCGGCAGCAATAGTGACAATTTTAAGTGAGTCGAGGTATTTTTCATCTATGTTGAAAAGCAATCCATATTGCTGAATACAACTAAAACTGTTTGAAGAACAGAAGTTTAAGTAAACGTAATAATTTCTAAATTCTTGCAGACTATAAGTTAAACTATCTGGCCCAAGTAATTCAAAATCGGGTGCTGGATTGCCTACTCTAAGTTTAGATATTTTATAAAGAATATTACCTGCTATTCGTAATATTTGTTCATCATCTTGAATACTTATATAGTTTGTTAATAGAGTAATAAGAGCTTTTTCTGAATACAAATGCTCATAATAAGCATCGAATAATCCTTTTAGAAAAGCGAGTGAAATTAATTTTTCATTTTCAATCCAGTTTTTATTACTAATTATATTGATTATTTGTTGTGAGTTAGCTTCATTAACTGCTTGTGTAAATGCATTATTTGATGAAAAATGAGTGAAAAAATTACTGAAATTCTGTGTAAAAAAATCTTCAAAGGCAGGATTTTGAAAATCTGCGTAATCTTTCGAAAGTAATGTTTGGAAAATTATTTCGGGCGATTGGCTTAATACAGAAGCTTTAATACTGAATATATTGTATTTAATGTATTTTTTTAAGAATTTGGATTGATTAAATTGGGCTTTATTCAAAAAATAAGTTTCTATTGAATCAAAATCTGCTCTAATCCCCTGCATGTTGATTATGCGGTATTTATTATCTAATAATTCGGCAAAACCAAAATCAAATTCATAAATAGATTTGTTTAGTCCATAAGGTTCAGGATTTAAAATTTTAATATAAAACTCATAAGGCTCATAGTATGGATTAATAAGGTCTTCGTTGAGTTTTGGCAAAAAATCAGGTAATGTAATTTCGTATTTTTTACCTGGAACTAGAAAAATAAATCCACGTAATTTTTCTTTATCAATTATACCGTAATATATTTTTTGAATATCAAATTTAAACTCAAAATTACCCGAAGAATCTACCTGAGCACTAGCTAGTTTGTCGTATTTTTCAGTAATAGGATCATATAAGTATTTAATTTTGAGATCCATATTGGCATAGCTTGGTATAGTGCCATAAACCGTTGTTGTATCAGCATTTACAATTAATATTTTAATCAAAAAAAATGGTAAGAAAAGTAATAGTTGTTTCATATCTGATTGACTTATTTTCAAAAAACGCAAGGAAATTAGTTATATTTGACCAAAGCTTAAAAAAAATATGCAATTATTAAACCAAGATAATTATCCAAGGAGTTTTAATTGGAAACCAAATGCACGCATTATCTCTCTTGTGCCATCTATTACAGAGCTGCTTTATGATTTGGGAATGTGGCAAAATATTGTTGCCCGAACAAAATATTGTGTGCATCCAAAGGATATATTATCAGAAATAATAGATGTTGGTGGTACTAAAACCATTGATATTGATAGAATTGTTGCACTTAGGCCAGATATTGTAATTGCTAATAAGGAGGAGAATAATCAATCTCAGATTGAAGCACTTCAAAAGCTTGTTTACGTGGAATTGACTCATATAAAAAGCTATGCACATGCTTTGCATTTTATTGAATATTGCGGACAACTTTTTCAACAACAGAATTTGTCCAAATCAATAGTTGTAGATATTCGTAAAAAATTTGATAAAATTGATTTTAATCCAACTAAAAAGCTTCTTTATTTAATTTGGCGTAAGCCATATATGTCAATTACAAAAAGCACTTATATTCATTCAATACTTTCGCAGCTTGGTTTTGATAATATTATTGCCGATTTTGATGATAATTATCCCATTTTAGAGAGTAAAAGTTTAAAAAAACTGTCGCCCGAAATTATATTTCTTCCTTCTGAACCTTACAGTTTTACAAAAGAGCATGCAGCAGATATAGCTCAGTTTTTTCCAAAGGCAAAAATATTTTTTGTTGATGGAGAAATGTTTTCATGGT
>DAOVUO010000451.1 GCA_030632545.1 Bacteroidales bacterium | reverse complement strand
ATTCTGTATGTGTATCCTTTATTTTGTTTGGCTAATTGTTTATAAGTTTCATTTACAATTTTATGAACTGTGGAATGTAAATAGGAGCGACCTAATACGTAGTAAACAAATCGACTATAGAATTTATAATTGTCGCCTTTATACGCTAATTTATACGCATTTTTTAGTTGTCCATTACCTACAGTTCCTGTACTCGTACTTACTCCTGAATTTTTATAAAAAAACTGTGGAATGGCCGGAATTGTAAATCCAATCAGTAAAGTAAAAAGTATAATTGTTCTGAATAATTTCATTTATGTTCAATTAATTTTAAAAAAATATCCGTCCTTTATCTTTAATTTTTGCTCTTACGTCTGGCGGAAGCGAATTCATAAAATCGTCGATAATATCACGTGTTTTATTTGAATAAAGTTTTTCTATTTGCATCAATCCATCAATACTTATTGCCATTGGTAGTTCATCATAAAGCATTATATCGCCAATAAACTGTCCAACAATATTATATTCCTCAACTGTGCTAATTTTTTCTTTGGTTATTTCGCAATACTTGAGCCATTTACCAATATCATGATTGTTGTAATCTTTTAATTTTTGTCTATATAAACTATTGAAATTCTTCTTACGAAAAGCATCTAATTTTAGTTTTGATTCTTCAGAAACTTGCTCGTTAAAATTTTGGGCACAATCGGCACAAATAAAGTATTCAAATATAAGTTCGTGTTTAAAAATCAAGGAATCTTGCCAAAATGCTTTCTCAACCAGAAACATATTTTCTTCCAAAGAAGCCTCGCAAATAGAGCATTTCTCATTCTTAAAACTACTTTTTCCCTCTGGAAGAAAAATTTTAGGCACTTCATTCCATGTTATCGAAAATTCATTATCTTCACCCATAGTTTAGCTTTTATACTATCAAATATATAAAAATATTGTAATGCGTTAACTTTTTTAATTTCTTATGGTGTTTCTATATGCTTTAAATGCACAAACTATTTTTATAATTTTTTGTATACAATACGTTAAATTTCAGCCACAGCTTGTCCCGAATATCGTAAAATGTACGAATTGATTGAATTACAGATAATTATAAACACATATTATTTGAACATTAAAATACTGATATACTTTTAATTACACGAATATTTAACTAACCATTGGTATAGGCATCAAAATGATTCGCTTATACATGCTTATCTAATAAAGTTTTTGTAAAATGGTGATTGATGCACATGGTGGGCAAATTGATGTAAAATCGATACGAAATAAGGAAACAAATTTTTATTTTACATTACACAATTGATATTTCTAAATTGCTTTTTTGTCAAAATTAATATTCACAATTTGTATATATTTGCAAAAAATTATTTCGCAAAAATTGTATTATGATAAAAAAAGTTGAACGAATTTTAGTTTCGCCAATCGAGCGGTTTATTAAGCTCGAAAGTTTTAGCGGAATTTTACTTTTTGTTGGAACAATAGCAGCTCTTATTCTGGCTAATTCTGTATTTAGTGATGCTTATTTTGACTTTTGGAACAATAAAATTGGATTAGAAACAACTACTTTTCATTTTAGTAAACCTATTATTCTATGGGTGAATGATGGTTTAATGGCAATTTTTTTCTTTTTGATAGGATTAGAAATAAAGCGCGAAATTCTTGTAGGTGAGCTAAATTCAATGCGTAAAGCCAGTTTGCCAATTTTTGCTGCAATTGGAGGTATTGTAATTCCAGTTAGTTTGTATTTTATTCTAAATCAAAATCCTGAAACTCTTAAGGGGTGGGGAATACCAATGGCAACTGATATTGCTTTTACTTTGGCCATTCTTAAATTATTAGGAAATAGAGTTCCTATGGGTTTAAAAATATTTCTTACCGCTTTTGCAATTGTTGACGATTTAGGGGCTGTTTTAACAATTGCCATTTTTTATAGCGAAGAGATTAAATGGACCTTAATTGGCTTTGCAATTGGCTTATTTGCTCTTTTGATTATTTTCAATTTATTGAAACTATATTCAAAATATGTTTTTTTCGTGATAAGTGTTATAATTTGGGTATTATTTTTAAAATCAGGAATTCATCCAACAATTGCAGGTGTTCTTGTTGCTTTTACAATTCCAATTCAACGAAAAATTGGTACAAATGAATATTTTAAAGAGATTAATCAAATATCTAGTGCTTTTCTTGATTCTTGCGATAAAAAACAATCCGATGATAAAAAGCTACTTTCTGGTAAACAAATTTCGTATCTAAACGATTTAGCTGAATGGAGTGATAAAGTGCAATCGCCCTTACAAATTCTTGAACATCGTTTACATCATTGGATTGCTTATATTATTTTACCAGTATTTGCGCTAGCTAATGCTGGTGTCGCCTTAAATAGTAGTGTTGAGTTTGATACGGCAATGATTCTTAATATTACCATTAGTCTGATTATTGGGAAAAGTATAGGAATTGTCCTGTTTTCTTTTTTAAGTGTAAAGCTGCGATTAGCAGATTTGCCTAATGGTGTAAATTGGAGGCAGATTATAGGTGTAAGTTTTTTAGCTGGACTGGGATTTACAATGTCGATTTTTATAACAAATTTAGCATTTGTGGAACAGCATTATATTGATTCTGCAAAATTGGGTATAATACTAGCTTCTTTAATTGCTGGACTTATTGGCTATTTGATTTTAAGAATTGGGAGCAAAAAAAAGGTTGATTAATTGCATCTAGCTGCAATTACAACGATTCCCTTAGTTTAGGGGCATGCTAGTTCATTTTTGTGATTATTTACCTATTTAGTTGAGAGTAAACAATTACTTTGTTGGTTCTATTACCAATTTCGTGGGTAGAGATTCAAATTTCGGTGACATTGCAAATTTTGAGGGATATAATAATATTTAAATGTTTATTCGTTTAATTGATTAAAATAGTAATAATTACCTTTATCTTAAGTTTGTATGGCTTAACTTATAAACAGCTAAGCAGATAAGCAAAGAATATTATGTTTAATCACTGTTTTCATAT
>DAOVUO010000006.1 GCA_030632545.1 Bacteroidales bacterium | reverse complement strand
ATTTGATGAAGTATTATAAGCCAATAATTCGTTAAAAAAACTTTTAAGTACTTGTGTTTTAGATGCTTTGCATGTAAAGCTTCGTGCATTCCAATTTGTTAGTTAATTATAGCCAAACTTCTAAAAAGTTAGCGAAGTGTTGCATGTTTTAACTGTATAAAAAATCCATGCATTACTTAAATATGTATTTCCAATAAATTTATTTTAAAGCGTAACTACCGCTCTGTAGCTATAAGCAGTAGCCTACATACCATTTGTAAGTGTAATATCAGCACATATTGGGCGTACATCACCAGTACAATTTATAGAAACAGCCTCTATTTAGCCTAAAGTATGTGAAAAATTAGCACTTACGAAAAACAAAGTATTAATTCTAATAATAAGCCTTCCCATAATTTTATTATTTATTCATTTTTTGAAGTTGAGTATTTCTATTTTACGAAGTCTAAACTAGTTGATAGTAGGGTGTTTAATTGATTGCAGTATTTCTGCCTTAGATTTGATACTGAATGTGCTTTTGAGCTCATATTTTTTGCCCAGCATATTATGGACTAAAGTCCGATTAACATTGCTATATTGATACGCTTTTTGTAATTGTTACGAAAAAATCGGGACAAAACTAAAAGACTTTCGGTATGATTTGAGTACAATTTTTCAAAGAGGGCTAGTATAGTAAAGTTTATTGTAGAATTTCTTATTTGGTAATACTTCGTTAAGATTTACTAAATTTACTGTTTCAAAACTGTATGCCACTAGTTATGAGCAACATAGTGAATAGAACGGAATTTAGTAAATCTATGTATTTCAGTAGTTTATAAAAATTTACCGAACCATTGATTTGGTGTTTCTTGATAATAAATGTAGAAAAACCGCTCCAACAGATATGAAGCGGTTTTTATAAGAATTATATTAAAAAGAATACTATTCTTCTTCTTGTTCTTCTTGATATGTTTTTAATAGTTTTTCTTGAACATCGCTTGGGACTTGAGTATATTCAGCAAATTCCATAGTGTAAGTAGCTCTTCCACTTGTTAATGAGCTTAAAACAGTTGAATATCTATTCATTTCGGCAAGAGGTACTTTTACACTAATTTTTTCATATCCTCTTTCGCTGGCCATTCCCATTATAATAGATCTCCGTCCTTGTAAATCACTCATTACATCGCCCATTTTGTCAGATGGAACTATAACTTCCACGTCATAAACTGGTTCCATAATTTTTGGTCCAGCTTTTTTAAAGGCAGTCGAAAACGCTTTTGCACCAGCTATTTTAAACGAAATTTCATTAGAATCTACTGGGTGCATTTTTCCATCGTAAACATAAACACGAATTCCTCGTGCATAACTTCCAGTTAATGGTCCATTTTCCATTTTTTCCATTATACCTTTTAAAATACCAGGAAGATATCTAGTGTCAATTACACCACCTACAATACAGTTGTAGTAAACTAATTTTCCACCCCAATCTAATTCAATTTCTTGTTTATCTCTTATGTTTACAGTTATTTCACCACCATTAATTTTGAATTTTTTAGTGTCAGGCTTTTCTTTGTCATGTGGCTCAATTACCAAATGTACTTCACCAAATTGACCTGAACCTCCAGATTGTTTTTTATGTCTGAAGTCGGCTGTTGCTACTTTTGTTATAGTCTCACGATAAGGTATTTTTGCCGTAATGAATTCAATTTCAATATTATGTTCATTATTTAAATGCCATTTTAATGTATTTAGATGAAATTCACCCTGACCATAAATAATGAGCTGTTTTAACTCTTTAGAGTATTCTAATATATATGTTGGGTCTTCTTGAACAATACGTTGTAATGCTTCGCCTAATTTTTCCTCATCTGATTCATTTGTAGCTTTTATTGCTGCTCTATGCTTTGCAGGTGGGTATTTAATGTCAGCAAATTTGACATCCGTATCTTTAGAATTAAGAGTGTGATTTGTTTTAGTTTCCTTAAGTTTTACAGCTGCTCCAATATCGCCAGCATGTAATTCAGTCATTTTTTCTCGATTTTTTCCAGCTACTATATAAAGTTGAGATAAACGTTCCTTATTCTCACGATACATATTAATTAAATCATCTCCTTCAGTAACTTTACCCGACATTACTTTAAAAAATAGAACTTCACCTAAATGTTGTTCCACCGAAGTTTTAAATACAAATAAACTAGTAGGATTATCAGAATTACAAATTACTTCAGTTCCATTTATATCTTTTGCAGCATCAAGTTCATCAGGAAGAGGTGCTGTGGTAGTAATGAAGTCCATTATACGTTGTATTCCCATACTTTTCTTTGCCGAAGTACAGAAAACGGGGAAAAGACCTCTTGTTTTTAATCCAATTCTGATACCTGCCCTCATTTCATCTTCATTTAAAGACCCTTTTTCAAAGAAAAGTTCCATTAAATTATCATCATTTTCGGCCGCAGCTTCAACTAGTGTGTTATGGAAATCGTCAGCTTTTTCTTTTTCAGATGCTGGAATTTCTAGTTCTTCTCTGTATCCATTAGCATTCCATTTGTACATTTTCATTTTGAGTACATCCACTACGCTGTCAAAACTTTCGCCAACAGAAACAGGGTATTGTACAATAGTTACTTTTTTTCCAAATGCAGCTTTTGTGTCTTCAAGTGTTTTTTCAAAATTTGCTTTGTCGTGGTCTAATTGATTAAAGACTAAAATTGCAGGTTTGTTCAAATTAGCTAAATAACGCCATTGAATTTCAGAACCAACTTCAACACCATTTGTTGCGTTAATTACCATTACGGCAGTTTCTGTAACGTTAAGCGCAGAAACCATACCGCCAACAAAATCATCAGCACCTGGAGCATCTATGAAATTAATCTTTTTATTATTCCATTCGGCAAACAATACTGTAGAAAATACTGAATTTTCTTGCGTATGTTCAATTTCGTGATAATCCGATACTGTGTTTTTACTGTTAATATCTCCCTTTCTTTGTATTAACCCAGATTCAAGAAGCATTGCTTCTGCCAAGCTTGTTTTTCCAGATCCTGAGTTTCCAACTAAGGTGATATTTTTAATTTCATTCGTTTTGTAAATTTTCATCTTTAGTAACTATTTAAGGATTTTATTTGCTGTTTTACTGTGAAACTTATCATTATAAAATTTCACAATAATTTAACTTCTTTATTGGTTGTCAAAAATAGTAAAATTTTGATAATTGCAAATATTTAGTTGCATAATAATCCTTTAATTTATAATTATAAGATTGTAAGAAGCGGAATTAAACGGAATATTATATTGATATGTTAACGAATTAACATATCAAAAATATTTTTTAAAATACCTGCTTATATATCAATGGTTTCCCGCTGTTCGGACAGGCATCTAAGTATTTGTAAGATATTGAGTGACAGGTTCTTATTTCTCGTCAGTAAATCATTAGCCGTGCAAACAAATGCGTTAAATCAATTGGCTTTAGCCAAAACTATTTATTGTATTTTGGCTAAAGCCGCAATGACTTTAATGTTAATGTATTCCGCAGCATGAATGCTACGGCTAATTATGTAGAACATCACGAATGGAATGCCAAAGCTTTGCTTGGCAACATACAGGGCTATTCATATTCAATCCCTTGGGGCTTATTGCTGCCATTTTTCAAAACAAAAACCACATAGTGGTTTAATTTTAATAGCCATGGGTGGTAACCCATGGAAAAAATATTGACATAGAATTTAGAACCACAAGGTTATTCAATATATATTTTTAAAACCTTACCCTGCACAATGGCTTCCAGATGTTCGGTGCAGGTAGTTAAATACTTATAAGAAATTGAATGATAATTATTTGTAAAAATAAATTTATTAAGTATAACTGCTAGGTATTCACACAGTCAAACTTAAAAATTAGCACTCTAAACTTAAAACTTAACGAAGTATTATATATATCGCATACAAATAAAAAAATATTAAATAAAAAAATTGCAATAGAACAAATTAGTTTTATCTTTGCACACCGATTTTGGAATGTAATAATTAATAGTCATATGCCTACAATTCAACAATTAGTAAGAAAAGGTAGAAAAGAAATGAACGACAAGAGCAAGGCTCCAGCTCTTGATTCATGCCCCCAGCGTAGGGGTGTGTGTGTACGCGTTTATACTACCACACCTAAGAAACCTAACTCGGCCATGAGAAAAGTAGCAAGAGTAAGGTTAACAAATGGGAAAGAAGTGAATGCTTATATTCCCGGAGAAGGACACAATCTGCAAGAGCACTCTATTGTGCTTATTCGCGGTGGCAGGGTAAAAGACTTACCTGGTGTTAGATACCACTTGGTTAGAGGAACTCTAGACTCAGCTGGTGTAAGTGACAGAAAACAAAGTCGTTCAAAGTATGGTGCAAAACGACCAAAAGACAAGAAGTAAAATTTAAGGACGAATGAGGAAGGAAAAACTTAAGAAAAGACCCATTTTACCTGATCCACGGTTTAACGATAAATTGGTGACGCAATTTGTTAATAACTTGATGTTAAGTGGTAAAAAAAGTCTTTCGTTTCGAATTTTTTACGGTGCTATTGATATTATCGAAGCTCGTATGAAAGATGAGGCCAAACCTGGCTTAGAAATATGGAAAAAAGCACTCGAGAACATTACTCCTGCCGTAGAGGTTAAGAGTAGACGTGTTGGTGGAGCTACTTTTCAAGTCCCAACAGAAATACGTGGGGAAAGAAAAGTTTCTATTAGTATGAAAAATTTGATACTATTTGCTCGTAAGAGAAGTGGTAAGTCTATGCATGAAAAGTTGGCAGCCGAAATTATGGCAGCGTACAACGAAGAGGGTGGCGCATATAAAAAGAAAGAGGACACCCATAGAATGGCAGAAGCAAACAAAGCCTTTGCGCATTTTAGATTTTAAATTTTATTTGAAGGTGTAAGTAAGAAAATGGCAAGGGATTTAAAATTGACCCGCAATATCGGGATTATGGCTCACATTGATGCCGGAAAAACCACAGCAACAGAAAGAATTCTGTTTTATACTGGTCTGACACACCGTTTAGGTGAAGTTCATGATGGTAATGCTACTATGGACTGGATGGTTCAGGAGCAAGAAAGAGGCATCACAATTACATCTGCTGCAACAACTACTTTTTGGGAGTATCAAGGTCAGGAGCATAAAATTAATATTATTGACACTCCAGGACACGTTGATTTTACAGTTGAAGTTGAGCGTTCTTTGCGTGTACTTGATGGTGCAATAGCTGTTTTTTGTGCGGTTGGAGGAGTCGAACCTCAATCAGAAACAGTATGGCGTCAAGCTGAAAAGTACGGTGTTCCTCGTATGGCTTTTGTAAACAAGATGGATCGTGTTGGTGCCGATTTTTTCGGTGTAGTTAATCAAATTCGTGAAAGACTTGGTTCAAATCCTGTTCCACTTCAAATTCCACTAGGATCTGAAGATGATTTTGAAGGTGTTATTGACCTTATTCATCGTAAAGCCATTATTTGGGTAGAAGATGAAGAAATGGGGATGAAGTACGAAGAGCGTGAAGTACCCGAGGAGTACAAAGAATTAACAGAGGAGTGGAGAGAAAAACTTATTGAAGCTGTTGCTGAATCGGATGATCAATTATTAGAAAAATTTTTCGATGATCGTGAGTCAATTACCGTAGAGGAATTTATGGAAGCAACTCGCAAAGCAACAATTGAGCAAAAAATTGTCCCTGTACTAGCTGGCTCTGCTTTTAAAAATAAAGGTATCCAACGATTACTCGATGCAATTGTGGCATTAATGCCTAGTCCAGTTGATATCGAGAATGTAAAAGGGATTGATCCTGAAACTGAAGAAGAAGTATTAAGAAAAGCAGACGATGAAGAGCCTTTATCTGCATTAGCCTTTAAAATTGCTTCTGATAGATTTATTGATAAGCTTACATTTGTTAGAGTTTATTCAGGTAAATTAGTGGCTGGTTCACACGTTTTTAATCCACGAACAGGTAAGAAAGTAAGAGTTTCTCGCCTTTACCAAATGCACGCAAATAAGCAAAATGCCGTTGATTTTATTGGAGCTGGCGATATTGGTGCTGCTGTTGGTTTAAAAGATATTAAAACTGGTGATACACTTTCAGATGCAAAACATCCAATTGTATTAGAAAGCATGAGCTTTCCCGATCCTGTAATTGGTGTCGCAATTGAGCCTAAATCTCAAAACGATATTGATAAATTAGGAGTTGGTTTAGGAAAACTTTCTGAAGAAGACCCAACATTCTCGGTTAAAAGCGATCAAGATACTGGCCAAACTGTAATATATGGTATGGGCGAGCTTCATTTAGATATTCTAATTGATCGTTTAAAGAGAGAATTTAATGTTGAATGCAATGTAGGAAAACCTCAAGTTACATACAAAGAGGCAGTTACTAGAGAGATTGAGCATAGAGAGGTATTCAAGAAGCAATCGGGTGGTAGAGGTAAATTTGCTGATATTGAGATTAAAATGGGGCCTGCTGACGAAGGTGTTACTGGACTTCAATTCATTGAAAAAATCAAAGGTGGAGCAATTCCAAAAGAATTTATCCCATCAGTGCGGAAAGGATTCGAAGAAGCAATGAAAAATGGTCCATTGGCTGGTTATAAAGTTGATAGTCTAAAAGTTGTTTTATTAGATGGTTCGTTCCACAATGTTGACTCTGATGCATTATCTTTTGAGTTAGCTGCAAAATATGCTTTTCGACAAGCTGCTAAAAAAGCAGGTACAGTTCTTTTAGAACCAATTATGAAAGCAGAAATTACTACTCCCGAAGAATACATGGGGGATATTATTGCAGATTTAAACAGAAGAAGAGCGCAAATTGATGGAATTGATGATAAATCTGGTTTTAAAATCATAAGAGCATTTGTGCCATTGTCTGAAAAATTTGGATATGTTACAACATTACGTAATATGTCAAAAGGACGAGCATCTTCATCAATGGAATTTGCACGATACGAAGAAGTTCCAGCGAACATTGCAAAGAGTGTGTTAGAAGATTTAAACAAGTAAGTTAAATTAAAGAATTTATGGCTCAAAAGATTAGAATTAAGTTAAAGTCTTTCGATCATAATCTAGTTGATAATTCAGCAGAGAAGATTGTGAAGACTGTTAAAGCAACAGGAGCTGTAGTTAGTGGACCTATTCCGCTACCTACTCATAAAAGAATTTTTACAGTGTTGCGCTCAACATTTGTCAATAAAAAATCAAGAGAGCAGTTTGAGCTATCGTCATTCAAAAGATTGATTGATATATATAGCTCAACACCAAAGACTATTGATGCTTTGATGAAGTTGGAGTTACCTAGTGGGGTAGAAGTTGAGATTAAAGTTTGATAATATTAAAGAAGGACAAAAAATGCCTGGATTAATTGGAAAAAAAGTTGGGATGACTTCTGTTTTTGATGAAAATGGAAAATATGTGGCTTGCACTGTTATTGAAGCAGGGCCATGTGTAGTTACCCAGATTAAAACTCAGGAAAAAGACGGATATAGCGCAGTGCAGTTAGCATTTGATGAAAAAAAAGAGAAAAATACAACAAAGCCTCTTTTAGGACATTTTAAAAGTGCTAATACAAGTCCTAAGCGTAAGTTAGTTGAATTCTTAGACGCACCTGAAGATTGGAAATTAGGAGACCTTATTACAGTAGAATATCTTAAAGATGACGTTTTTGTTGACGTTGTTGGTATTAGTAAAGGAAAAGGTTTTCAAGGAGTTGTAAAACGTTATAATTTTCAAGGTGTTGGTGATAGTACACACGGTCAGCATAATCGTTTAAGAGCACCAGGTTCATTAGGCGCATCTTCATATCCTTCAAGAGTTTTTAAAGGAATGAGAATGGGAGGAAGAACAGGTAATCAAAGAACAACAATTTTCGATTTGAGAGTTTTGAAAGTTATGCCTGAACAAAATTTATTACTAGTAAAAGGTTCTGTACCAGGAGCCAAAGGATCATACTTAATTATTGAAAAGTAATGGAATTAGCTGTATTAGATATCGCAGGAAAAGAAACTGGAAAAAAAGTAGAGCTTAAGGAGTCTATTTTTAGTATAGAGCCTAATGAACATGCTATTTATCTTGACGTAAAGCAATATCTTGCTAATAACCGTCAGGGTACACATAAGGCAAAAGAAAGAGCCGAGATTTCTGGAAGTACACGCAAAATTAAGCGTCAAAAAGGAACTGGAACAGCTAGGGCTGGTAGTATCAAATCACCTATTCGTAGAGGTGGTGGACGTACTTTTGGCCCTCGACCAAGAGATTATCGTTTTAAACTTAACCGTAAGTTAAAGCAATTAGCACGTCGCTCCGCTTTAACATTGAAGGCTCAAGGTGGTAGCATTATTCTTTTGAATAATGTAAACTTTGAAGACCCGAAAACAAAAAAAATGGTTGATTTAAAAGAAAATCTTAAAATTACTGATAAAAAGTCATTATTAATTTTATCAGAAACAAATAAAAACGTATATTTGTCCTCGCGAAATTTGCCAGGCTCATTAGTTGTAACGTATTCTGAGTTAACGACTTACGATATAATGAATGCAAAGGCGATAGTATTTGAGGAAAGTGCGTTAGACAAATTAAGTACTAATTTGTAAAAAAAAGTTAGAGATGGACATTATTTTTAAGCCAATTATAACCGAAAAAATGACTATTCAAGGCGAAAAGTTGAATCGTTACGGTTTTATTGTTGACAAAGAGGCGAACAAAATTCAAATTAAGGATGCTATAGAAGAACTCTATAGCGTTAGTATTGTAAGTGTAAATACTATGCGTTATGCTGGAAAGAGTAAAACGCGTAATACTAAAACTGCAATTGTTCGTGGAAAAACAAATGCTTTTAAGAAAGCTATTGTTACTTTAGTAGAAGGTGATAAAATTGATTTTTATAGTAATATTTAAAGAAAATGGGAGTACGTAAATTAAAACCGGTTACTCCGGGGCAAAGACATAAGATAGCAAATACATTTTCAGAAATAACTACTAATAAACCTGAAAAATCTTTATTAAGGCCGATTAAAAAATCTGGTGGTAGAAATAACGCTGGAAAAATGACGGTTAGATATATTGGTGGAGGACACAAGCGCCGATATCGAGTTGTCGATTTTAAGAGGGATAAAGAAGGTGTAGCTACTGTAAAAACAATCGAATACGATCCTAACCGTACGGCTAGAATCGCATTAGTTGTATTTATTGACGGTGAAAAGCGTTATATTATAGCACCTAATGGTTTGCAGGTTGGACAAGAAGTAGTTTCAGGTTCTGGTGTTTCGCCAGAAGTTGGAAATGCAATGTATTTGTCGGAAATTCCACTAGGAACAATAATTCATAATATTGAATTACGTCCCGAACAAGGTGGAACATTAGCAAGAAGTGCAGGATCTTATGCACAGCTAATGTCTCGCGATGGAAAATATGCCATAATAAAATTACCTTCAGGGGAAACAAGAATGATTTTGGTTACCTGTAAGGCTACTATTGGAAGTGTATCTAATTCAGATCACGGATTAGAAAGAAGCGGTAAAGCTGGTCGTTCGCGTTGGCTTGGACGCCGTCCTAGAGTTAGAGGTGTAGCTATGAACCCTGTAGATCACCCAATGGGTGGTGGTGAAGGTCGTTCATCAGGTGGACATCCTAGATCTCGAAACGGTATTCTTGCTAAAGGTCAAAAGACTAGAGAAAAGAAGAAAGCTTCGAATAAATATATTATTGAACGTCGTAAGAAATAATAGATATGAGTCGATCACTTAAAAAAGGACCTTATATAAATATTAAATTGGAGAAGAAAATTCTCGCAATGGCTGAGTCGGGTAAGAAGTCTGTTCTTAAGACATGGGCTCGTGCATCAATGATTTCTCCAGATTTTGTTGGGAACACGATAGCAGTCCATAACGGAAATAAATTTATTCCAGTGTATATTACCGAAAATATGGTAGGTCATAAACTTGGTGAATTTGCACCAACACGTAATTTCCGTGGACACGGAGGTAAGAAAAAATAAATAAGAAAAAGGAGTAAATAAGTTATGGGTAAACGCAAAAAAATAAGAGCAGATAGTCTCAAGGAGCAAAGAAAAACCCAATATTTTGCCATCTTACGTAAAAGTCCTATTTCGCCTCGTAAAATGCGACTTGTGGCTGATATGATAAGGGGTGTAGAAGTTAATAAAGCGTTGGATTACCTTCGTTACAATAAAAAACATGCTTCTAAACCAATGGAAAAATTATTACTTTCAGCAATTGCAAACTGGCAAAAGAAGAATGAAAGTATTAGAATAGAGGATACTGAACTTCATGTGTCTCAAGTAATGGTTGATGCTGGTAAAATGTTGAAAAGAATTCAACCAGCGCCACAAGGTAGAGCACACAGAATACGCAAGCGATCAAATCATGTTACTTTATTTGTAGATCAAATTCAGTATGATGAAGAATTGGAAGAAGCATTTGAAGAGCTTGACAATACAACTGAAGAATCGACAAATTAAGAAATTAATTAGATGGGACAAAAGACAAATCCGATAAGTAATCGATTAGGAATCATCAGAGGCTGGGATTCTAACTGGTATGGTGGAAACAAATATGCTGATAAAATTGCCGAGGACGATAAAATACGAAAGTATTTAAGTGCTCGATTGGCGAAAGCTAGTCTTTCTAAAATTATTATTGAGCGTACATTAAAACTTATCACCGTAACTCTTCACTCAGCTCGTCCAGGTATCATCATAGGAAAAGGTGGTGCTGAAGTTGATAAACTAAAAGAGGAATTAAAGAAAATTACCAAGAAAGATGTTCAGATAAACATCTATGAGGTAAAACGCCCAGAGCTTGATGCAGTAATTGTTGGTAATAATGTTGCTCGCCAAGTTGAAGGTAGAGTAGCTTACCGTAGAGCAATTAAGACTGCTATAGCGTCAACAATGAGAATGGGAGCTGAAGGAATTAAAATTCAAATTTCTGGACGATTAAACGGAGCTGAAATGGCTCGTTCTGAGATTTATAAAGAAGGAAGAATTCCTTTACATACTTTCCGTGCAGATATTGATTATGCTGCAATTGAAGCATTGACAAAAGTTGGGCTTATAGGAATTAAAGTATGGATCTTTAAAGGCGAAGTTTATGGTAAACGAGATTTATCGCCAAATGTGGGCTTAAAACAAAATAAGTCACGTGGAAGATCAAAGCAACGTACTAATAGAAGGTAAAAACTTGTAAATTTTTTTAAAAAAATGTTACAGCCAAAAAAAGTTAAATATAGAAAGCGCCAGAAAGGCAGAATGAAAGGTAACGCTCAAAGAGGGCATGAGTTGTCTTTCGGTTCTTTTGGAATAAAGGCTCTAGAATCTGCTTGGATAACAGGTCGTCAGATAGAGGCTGCACGTCAGGCAGTAACACGTTATATGAAACGTGAAGGCCAGCTATGGATTCGTATTTTTCCTGATAAACCAATTACTAAAAAACCAGCAGAGGTTCGTATGGGTAAAGGTAAAGGTGCACCTGAGATGTTTGTTGCACCAGTAACGCCAGGAAGAATATTATTTGAAGCAGAAGGTGTACCTCTTGAGGTAGCAAGAGAAGCTTTAAGATTAGCTGCTCAAAAATTGCCTATCACAACTAAATTTGTGATTAGAAGAGATTATGTTGAATCATCAAAATCTGAATAATGAAGACTTCAGAAATTAGGGAACTAAGTACACCTGAATTAAAGGAAAGGATACAGGAGGAGAGGACTAGTCTAACACACATGAAATTAAATCATGTTGTTTCTCCGCTTGATAATCCTGTACAAATACGTTATCAACGCAAAACAATTGCAAGATTGATAACTGAGGAAAAAAGAAGAGAACTTAATAAGGAAGATTAAGTAGAATGGAAAAACTAGTTAGAAATTTAAGAAAAGAAAGGGTTGGTATCGTAACTAGCGACAAGATGGACAAATCTATTGTAGTTGCAGTGAAACGTAAGATGCGTCATCCTATTTATGGTAAGTTTATTAACAAAACCACTAAATTGATGGCTCATGATGAGAAAAACGATGCCAATGTAGGGGATAAAGTCCGAATAATGGAAACTCGTCCACTAAGTAGCAAAAAGAGATGGAGATTAGTACAAATCGTTGAAAGAGTTAAGTAATCATGGTACAACAAGAAAGTAGATTAGGGGTTGCTGATAATAGTGGAGCAAAAGAAGTACTGGTAATTCGTGTTTTAGGCGGAACAGGTACTAGATATGCTTCAATTGGCGATAAAGTTGTAGTTACTATAAAGAGTGCTTTACCTTCTAGCGAAGTGAAAAAAGGTACTGTATCTAGAGCAGTTGTGGTGCGTACAAGGAAAGAGGTACGCCGTCAGGATGGATCATATATTCGTTTTGATGATAACGCTGTTGTATTGCTAAATGCTGCTGGTGAAATGCGCGGAACACGTATCTTTGGTCCAATTCCAAGAGAGTTACGTGCAGGACACATGAAGATTATTTCTTTAGCACCCGAAGTATTGTAAATAGTTAAGATCAAAGAAATGCAAAAGAAATTACACATTAGAAAAGGTGATTTAGTTTACGTTAATGCCGGCGAGGATAAAGGTAAAAAAGGGCGAGTACTAGAAGTTATTCGTAAGAGTAGTCGTGCAATTGTAGAAGGAGTTAATATGATTACGCGTCATACTAAACCTAATGCACAATACCCTCAAGGTGGTAGAATTGAAAAGGAAGCACCAATTCACATTTCAAATTTAGTTTTAGTTGATCCTAAAACAAGTGAACCTACACGTATTGGAAGACGTAAGAATGAGGAAGGTAAATTAGTCAGATACGCAAAAAAATCTGGGGAGGAAATTAAGTAATGGCTTACAAACCGTTTTATAAAGAGGAATATAAAAAGAAAATTGTACCAAAATTAATGAAAGATTTTGGTTACAAAAGCATTATGCAGGTTCCTAAATTAGAGAAAATCATTGTTAATCAAGGATTAGGAGACGCAGTTGCAGATAAAAAAATTATTGACGTAGCGATAGAAGAGCTAAGTGCAATAACAGGACAAAGAGCTGTAAAAACAATGTCTAAAAAAGACATTTCAAATTTTAAGCTTCGTAAAAACATGCCTATTGGTGCAAGAGTTACTCTACGCCGTGATAATATGTATGAATTTTTGCAACGTCTTATCGCAGTAGCCTTACCTCGTATTAGAGATTTTCATGGAATTAACTCTAAATTAGATGGTAGAGGAAACTATACTCTTGGAATTCAGGAGCAAATTATTTTTCCCGAAATTGATATTGATAAAATATCTAAAATATTGGGAATGAATATTACATTTGTAACCTCAGCATCAACAGACGAGGAAGCTTTTGCATTATTAAAGGAATTTGGTTTACCATTTAAAAAGAAATAGAGTAGTATGGCAAAAGAGTCAATGAAAGCTAGAGAAGTAAAGCGAAGGAAGCTTTATGAGAGATATGCTGAAAAAAGAGCAAGATTAAAAGCCGAAGGTGATCACGAAGGTCTAAGTAAATTACCTAGAAATTCGTCTCCTATAAGAATGCATAATCGTTGCAGTATTACAGGTAGACCTAGAGGTTACATGAGACAATTTGGTTTAAGTCGTATTACATTTAGAGAAATGGCATCGAACGGCTTAATACCAGGTGTGAAAAAAGCAAGTTGGTAAATTAATATTGGAAGAAAATGACAGATCCTATAGCTGATTACTTAACAAGAATTCGCAATGCGGTTATGGCCCGCCATAAAGTTGTAGATATACCTGCTTCAAAATTGAAATTTGAAATGACAAAAATTTTGAAAGATAAAGGTTATATCGTGGGCTATAAACTTGTGGAGGATGATTTACAAGGCGTAATAAAAATTGCCTTGAAATATGATACAAAAAGTAAGACCCCAGCCATTAAAAAATTAATAAGAGTAAGTAAGCCAGGTTTGCGTAAATATGCAAATGCAGAAAACTTACCAAGAGTATTAAATGGTTTAGGCATTGCAATATTATCAACATCAAGAGGTGTTGTTACTGAGAAAGAGGCCAAAAATTTAAAAGTAGGTGGCGAAGTAATTTGTTACGTTTATTAAAAGAAAGAAACAATGTCACGAATTGGTAAATTACCCATTGCGATTCCGGAAGGCGTTAGCATAACAGTTTCAGACAAGAACCTAGTTACAGTAAAAGGTAAAATAGGTACTTTAGAGCAGCAAGTTAATCCGGATATCAAAATAGAGATTAAAGAACAACAGGTTTTAGTGTCACGTCCAACCGACCAAAAACGTCATCGTGCATTGCATGGTTTATATCGTTCACTGGTTGTTAATATGGTTGAAGGTGTATCTAAAGGTTTTGAAACTCATCAAGAGTTGGTTGGTGTTGGTTATAGAGCAGCACTTTCAGGACAGATACTAGAATTGCATTTAGGATTTTCTCACCCTATTTATTTTGAAATACCTAAAGAGGTAAAAATAGAAGTAAAAGCAGAAAAAAGAGGAAATTCATTTGTGAATTTATTGTGTGCCGATAAACAATTAGTTGGTCACGTTGCAGCTAAAATCCGATCATTCAGAAGGCCTGAACCGTATAAAGGAAAAGGTATTCGTTTTGTTGGTGAAGAATTACGTAGAAAGGCTGGTAAAGCAGCATCTTCAGTTTAATAGTTAATTAAGGAAGAAATATGGCTTTTAATAAAATTGAAAGAAGAGCTAAAATTAAGCGTAGCATTCGCAGAAATATAAGTGGTACTAATACAGCACCACGATTATCTGTATTTCGTAGTAATAAAGGAATCTACGCTCAATTGATAGATGATGTTAATGGGAAAACCCTAATTGCAATATCATCTTTAGATAAAGAGATAGCCGGAAAAAAGGTGAGTAAAACAGAAACGGCTAAGTTAGTTGGTGTTAAAGTTGCACAATTAGCGAAAGAGAAAAATATCGAAACGGTAGTTTTTGATAGAAATGGATATTTGTATCATGGTCGTGTAAAAGCTTTGGCTGATTCGGCTAGAGAAGGTGGACTTAAATTTTAAGAAGAAATGTCAAACAATATTAGAAGAGTAAAAACCAGCGATTTAGATCTAAAAGATAGATTAGTTGCCATTAACCGTGTAACCAAAGTAACTAAAGGTGGACGAACTTTCAGCTTTTCTGCCATAGTTGTTGTTGGTGATGGCAATGGTATTGTAGGATATGGTCTTGGTAAAGCCAATGAGGTAACTACAGCTATCTCAAAAGGTGTTGATGATGCTAAGAAAAATCTTATTAGGATTCCAATTCATAAAGGAACTATTCCTCACGAACAGAAAGCCAAATTTGGTGGTGCAAGAGTATTATTAATACCTGCATCAACTGGTACTGGTGTTAAAGCTGGTGGCGCAATGCGTGCAGTTCTTGAGAGTGTTGGAGTAACCGATGTATTGGCAAAATCACAAGGTTCGTCAAACCCTCACAACTTGGTAAAAGCTACATTTAAAGCGTTATTGGAACTTCGTGATCCTTTAACAGTGGCTCAGTATAGAGGTGTTTCTTTAGACAAAGTTTTTAACGGCTAATAATGAAAGAAGAAATTATGGCTAAAATAAAAGTAACACAAGTAAAAAGTAAAATTGGCAGCACACAACGTCAAAAGCGCACATTAGAGGCTTTAGGACTTAAAAAAATTAGTGCTACAGTTGAGCAAGAGGCCACTCCTCAGATATTAGGAATGGTAAAAAAGGTGAATCATTTAGTTAAAGTTGAAGAGATTAAATAATAGAATAGGAAAGATCTTAAATTATGGAATTACACAATTTAAAACCCGCTAAAGGTTCCGTAAAAAAAGGAAAAAGAATAGCAAGAGGACAAGGTTCAGGTAAAGGTGGTACTGCCACACGTGGACATAAGGGAGCAAAATCTCGTTCTGGTTATTCAAAAAAAGTTGGCTTTGAAGGAGGTCAAATGCCTTTGCAGCGTCGTGTACCTAAGTTTGGTTTTACAAACATAAACCGTGTTGAATATAAAGTAATTAATCTTGGCGAATTACAGAAGCTTGCGCAAGATAAAAATTTGACTAAAATTGTTCCTGAGGATATAGTTAACTCTGGATGGGCAGATAAGGCAGACAGAATTAAAGTATTAGCTCATGGTGAGTTTGATATGAAATTGGATGTTGTAGCTCATGCTTTTAGTAAAAATGCAGCTCAAATTATTGAGTCAAAACAGGGAACAATCGAAAAATTGTAACGATGAAAAAACTTATTCAGACACTTCAGAATATTTATAAAATTGAGGATTTACGTAATAGAATACTCTATACGCTAGGTTTGGTATTAATTTATCGAATTGGTAGTTATGTTGTTCTTCCTGGCGTAGATCCTTCAAAATTAGGTGGGCTTCAAGACCAAGCAGATGGTGGTATTATGGGCTTACTTAATATGTTTTCAGGAGGTGCATTTGCTAATGCTTCAATTTTTGCATTAGGAATTATGCCTTATATTTCCGCATCAATTGTTATTCAGCTTTTGGGTATGGCTGTGCCTTACTTCCAAAGATTACAGCGTGAAGGAGAGAGCGGTAGAAAGAAAATTAATCAAATTACACGATATTTAACAGTAATAATTACAGGGGCTCAAGCACCTAGTTATATTACTAACTTGCATTATCAATTACCCGAATCAGCATTTCCTTTAATCATGCAAGGACATACTGCATTATTTTGGGTTTCATCTATTATTATTCTAACTGCTGGAACTATGTTCGTTATGTGGTTGGGTGAGCGTATTACAGATAAAGGTATTGGTAACGGTATTTCACTGATTATCATGATTGGTATTATTGCTAATTTGCCTTTCTCTTTAGTTGCTGAATTTGGTAGTAGAATGGAAGGTGCTGGACAAATGGTTGCTTTGCTAGTTGAGTTTATCGTTTTATTCTTTGTGTTTGTAGCTACTATTTTATTAGTACAAGGAACCCGTAGAATTCCTGTTCAATATGCAAAAAGAATTGTTGGAAACCGTCAGTATGGTGGTGTACGTCAGTATATTCCATTAAAGGTAAATGCTGCAGGTGTTATGCCTATTATCTTTGCTCAGGCCTTAATGTTTATTCCATTAATGTTTTCGAGCTTTGATGCGGATACTATGCAAGGTTTTGCAAATGCATTTAGTGATATTACAGGTTTTTGGTATAACTTTGTATTTGCTTTGTTAATTATAGTTTTTACCTATTTTTACACAGCAATTATGGTACAGCCAACGCAAATGGCTGAGGATATGAAAAAGAATGGTGGTTTTATTCCGGGTGTTAAACCAGGAAAGAAAACAGTAGAATTTTTAGATTCAATTATGTCTAAAATTACTTTGCCAGGTTCAATTTTTCTTGCACTTATTGCAATTTTACCCGCATTTGCTATGATAGCTGGAGTAAATAATCAGTTTGCTCAATTTTACGGTGGAACAAGTCTTTTGATTTTAGTAGGTGTTGTATTAGATACACTTCAACAGGTTGAAAGTCATTTATTAATGCGTCATTATGATGGTCTTACAAAATCTGGACGTATTAAAGGTAGAGCAGGTGGATCTGCAATTTAATTTGGTGAAAAAGGAAATCATACGGAATTAATTGAATATTTTATGGCAAAGCAAGCATCAATAGAACAAGATGGAATTATAACCGAAGCATTATCGAATGCAAAATTCAGAGTTGAATTGGAAAATGGGCATGTTATTACAGCACATATTTCAGGTAAAATGAGAATGCATTATATTCGGATATTGCCAGGTGACCGTGTAAAGGTTGAAATGTCGCCGTATGATTTAACCAAAGGGCGTATTACGTATCGTTATAAAAATAATTAAAATGAAAGTTAGAGCATCAGTAAAGAAGCGTTCAGCTGATTGTAAGATTGTTAGACGTAAAGGTAGAATTTACGTTATTAACAAAAAGAATCCTAAATTTAAACAACGTCAAGGCTAATTAAAGAAAAAGAATATGGCAAGAATTGTTGGAGTAGATATTCCGAAAAATAAGCGAGGCGAAATATCATTAACGTATATCTACGGAATTGGCAGAAATGCTGCACAAAAAATTTTAGAAACCGCAGGTGTTGATAAAAACATTAAGGTTACTGAATGGAATGACGACCAAATTGCGGCCATTCGTCAAGAGATAGGGGCAAACTACAAAGTAGAAGGTGAATTGCGCTCCGAGATTCAGATGAATATTAAGCGATTGATGGATATTGGTTCTTATAGAGGAATTCGTCATCGTATTGGTATGCCATTACGTGGTCAGTCGACAAAAAATAATGCACGCACACGTAAAGGAAAAAGAAAAACGGTTGCAAACAAGAAAAAGGCAATTAAATAAGGATTGAGTTATGGCAAAGAAGAAAAAAATAACAAAAAAACGTACAGTAAAGGTAGATCCTATAGGTCAAGCTCACATACATTCGTCATTTAATAATATTATTATTAGTTTGACTAATCTACAGGGACAAGTAATTGCATGGTCGTCTGCTGGTAAAATGGGATTTAGAGGTTCTAAAAAGAATACTCCTTATGCTGCTCAGGTAGCCGCACAGGATTGTGGCAAAGTAGCATACGATTTTGGTTTACGTAAAGTGATTGTATATGTAAAAGGCCCAGGTAATGGTCGCGAATCAGCCATTCGTTCATTGAATGCAGCTGGTTTGGATGTTAATGAAATAGTTGATGTAACGCCATTGCCACACAATGGTTGTAGACCACCTAAAAGAAGAAGAGTATAATTTTAAAGGAATTAAAAAATGGCTAGATATACAGGACCTAAAACAAAAATAGCTAGAAAATTCGGAGAGGAAATTTTTGGCCCAGACAAGTCTTTTCAGCGTAAGAAATATCCTCCAGGACAACATGGCCCTAATAAAAGAAGAGCAAAAGTTTCGGAATATGGTATTCAATTAAAAGAGAAGCAAAAAGCTAAATATACTTATGGCTTACTTGAGCGTCAGTTTCGTAATTTGTTTAAGAAAGCGCAGAAAAGTAAAGGTGTAACAGGTGAGGTTTTATTACAGTTATTAGAATCTCGTTTGGATAATGTAGTTTATCGTTTAGGTATTGCGCCTTCTCGTGCTGCAGCTCGTCAAATAGTTGGACATCGTCACATTACAGTTAATGGTAATTTGGTGAATATTCCATCGTATCAAATAAAAGCTGGTGATATTGTTAGTATTCGTGAAAAATCTAAAAGTTTAGAGGTAATTGCGGATTCATTAGCATCTCGTCGCTCTAAATACTCTTGGTTGGAGTGGGATGAAACTATAGTTTCAGGCAAATTTTTAAATTTACCTGAGCGTTCTGAAATTCCAGAAAATATCAAAGAGCAATTAATTATTGAAATTTATTCAAAATAATAAACTAATACAAGGTTTACATCATGGCAATACTCGCATTCCAAAGACCAGACAAAGTTATAATGTTAGAGTCAGATCAAAAATTCGGTAAATTCGAATTTCGACCACTCGAACCTGGTTATGGTATAACAATGGGAAATGCACTTCGCCGTATACTTCTTTCTTCATTGGAAGGTCACGCTATCACATCAATTAAGATTGATGGTGTAGATCATGAATTTTCCACTATTCCCGGTGTTGTTGAAGATGTTACTGAGATTGTACTAAATTTAAAGCAAATACGCTTTAAAAAACTTGTTGAGGATATTGACGAGGAAAAAGTTACTATTACAATTTCTGGGCAAGATTCTTTTTCAGCAGGTGATATTGGTAAATTTCTTACAGGTTTTGAAGTTTTAAATCCAGAATTAATTATCTGTAATATGGAGACTACTACCAAATTGCAATTAGAAATGCATATTCAAAAAGGTAGAGGTTATGTCCCAGCAGATGAAAATAGAGATTTAAATGCAGAATTTGGCGTGGTTCCTATTGACGCAATTTTTACTCCAATTAAGAATGTAAAATACGCAGTTGAAAATTATCGTGTCGAGCAAAAAACGGACTACGAAAAGTTAATTATAGAAATCAAT
>DAOVUO010000347.1 GCA_030632545.1 Bacteroidales bacterium | reverse complement strand
TCGTCAGCTAAATTTTTATGTATTTTTATTAATAAGTTCAGATGTACTATTGTTTCTAAGCATGATGCATGCGAATAAGTTAAGAATTTCAGAAAATCAGCTTTATATTTGCGTCTACCGTATCCTTCAACAATATTTGCGACTACACTCTTAGACGCTCTTCGCAGCTGGCTGCCAGTTTCATAAAGTTCATACTTTGGTAGTTTTAAACTTAATTCGTGTACATTAATCGCCAAATCAAAGGCTTTTTGATATACTTCTAAATCCTTGTAAGACTTCATATTCTTATTTTAGCTCATTTCTGCAACCCAAAACAAATAACCCAGAACAAACCAATAACTAATCAACCTCTTCTCCCCTCAATATCACTTTTTCAATCAAATCAGAACCATAGGCATAAGGCATAAACTCGATACTTGGAATTTTTTTTGTGATATATACATTAGCCAGTTTCCCACGTGCAATACTACCTAGTTTATCTTGCAAACCCATTGCATAAGCAGTATTTATTGTGGTGGCATTAATTACTTCGTTTGGTGTCATTTTATAATTAATGCAGCCCATCGACATAATTAGCTTCATATTACCAGATGGAGATGAGCCTGGATTGAAATCAGAAGCCAAAGCAACTGGTAATCCAGCATCTATCATTTTACGTACTGGTGAATACACCATATTTAAAAAAAATGCGGCACCCGGAAGTACTGTTGGCATAGTTTCAGAGCTTAAAAGCGAATCAATTTCAGCATCACCAACAAACTCTAAATGGTCTACCGAAAGAGCATTATGCTTCACTCCCACTTGAATTCCGCCTGAATAATCAAGTTCATTAGCATGGATTTTTGGCCTCAATCCGTATTTTGTAGCTGCGTTAAGAATTTTATCTGTTTCATCGACCGTAAAAAATCCTTTATCACAGAAAACATCCACATAATCGGCTAAATTTTCGGCGGCAACTTGCGGCATCATTTCATTAATAACTAAATCAACATATTTTTGCTGGTTGCCCCTGTATTCAGCAGGAATGCTATGTGCCCCAAGAAAATTGGATTTAATTTCAATGTCAGTATTTTCCTTTAAGCGACGAATAACCCGAAGCATTTTAAGCTCACTTTCCGTTGAAAGTCCATAGCCACTTTTTATTTCTACTGCCCCAGTTCCCAGACCAATAATTTCGTTAATTCTAGGCAAAGATTGATTATAAAGCTCTTCTTCCGAAGTTTCAGCTAATAATTTTGCGGAATTTAATATACCACCACCTCGTTTGGCAATTTCCTCGTAGCTAAGTCCTTTTATTTTATCAACATATTCAATTTCTCTACTTCCAGCATAAACCAAATGAGTATGAGAATCTGCAAAACTTGGAAAAACCATTTTCCCTTTAGCATCAATAACTTTATATTCTTTAAGCTGATTTTTAGAATATTTTTTAGACAATTCCGACATTTTACCAAAATCCTCAATAATTTCGTTTCTAAGTAGCAGAAAAGCATTATCAATAGTATCTAGCTTATCCATATTTGCTCCTGCAACCCATTTTACAGAATTTTTTTCTACCTGAACTAGCTTTTTTATATTGCTTATAAGAATCATTATGCTAAAGTTTGTTTTCGGCACGAAAGTACAAAAGCTTTTTGTAATGCTTATTTATCAATTGTTAATTATTGAATGAAAAAGAGACTTTAAATTTAATTATAAAGTCTCTTTTTTGGTAATAGTCGCTAGTTGTTATTTTTTTTAACTTGTTGCTATTAAGTACTTTTTTATTTCTTCAAAGTTTTTATTTTTGATACCACTTGCTTCTATTCCTACAATATCTTCTACAAAAAGCTCTTTAGCGGGTCTAGTATCGTGCGGAAATTTTTTGTTAATCCATTGTTCATAAATTTCAAATGCTTTTTCTTTTTCATCATTCATTAAATAGCCTAAAGCAAGCGTTTGGTAAGATTTGGTAAGGTCTGGATTAATAAGTAATGCTTTTTTAGCAGCGGAAATGGCCGATGCTTTATCGTTTACATAAAGAGAATAAAAACTAAAATAATATTGAGCTTTTCCATCATCGGGATATTTTTCCGATATGGATTTTACTAATAGATATGGATTTTCATAATCCTCAATAGCAAAATATGATGAAGCTAGAGTATAATAGTAGTTCAAATTCTCGAAATAAGTTTCTGGTGTTTTGTTAATTGTTTCCATATTTTTAGTAGATTTCATGATTGGGACAAAATTAGAATAAGATATTGTGACATGCAATACACCAAATGGTGTATTTTTCACTTAGGGATTTTCACAATAATTGAGGTTCCCTTTTGAGGAAATGAAGAGATATCAAATTCGCCATCAATTGATTCGGCTCTACTTTTCATGTTTAGTATTCCTATTCCCTTATTAAAATTATATCCATTCATTTTAAATCCTTTACCATTATCCTCGATACTAGCAACAATTTCAGTTTCGTGTTCAAATATCTGAACAGAGAATTCTGTTGCTTTTGCATGCTTTAGGCAATTTACTGATGCTTCCTGAATAATTCGATAAAGTGGCAAGGCAATATCTTTTCGAATATTTGCATTTTCTTCAATATAGAAAATGATTTTAATATTTGTATGAGCAAAATAATCTTTTAAAAATTGGGTGCTTGCAGTTTTAAAATCTGTTATTTTTAGTATAGTGGGCGATAATAGTTGCGATAGTTTTCTAATATCTTCGTATGCATTTGTAACTGTTTTTAGCAGAATATTTTGTTTTGGATTATTCTCTAAATCATTAATTTGGCGTTTTAAATAAGCCAATTGACTTCCAACATTATCATGCAGCTCAGTTGAAATCTTATAAGCCTGCTCCTCAGCCCCTTTTATATGGTAGCTTAAATTTTCCTTCTGACTCGCTGCAAGAAGCAACAATAAGTCGTTTTCGCTTTTGTAAGTATCTCTAACAGAAACTATAATAGCTGAAACAAATATAACTAATTCAACAAACGAACCAATTAATATCGGACTTACAATAGTTGAATCTCTGCTAATTATGCCAACTTCCATCAAAACATGAAATACAAAACCAGCAGTTAAGGCACCAGTGGCCAATAAATATATAATAACATTTTTTCTATTCGCATTAAAAAGCTTATACAGACTAAAAAAAATTAATAAAAAAATGAACAAAACTAAAAAATACTGTATACCAATAAGTAATCCTGGATATAATCTTTGTAGCTTATAAAAAATCATCCAGCTAATAAGGTTTACAACTGAAAGGCCATATAATGAGTAAAATATATATTTTATTTTAGGAATATACCTTTTTGTATCTATAAATTGATTTGAAAACACAGCTAGAGAAATTGGGATAAATATTGAAAACGGAAATCGAATAATTTCATTAATTTTGGGCGTATTCGGAAAAAAAAATTGAAAAGCATATCCTGTAGTTACAAAAACAAACAAAAACAAAAATAGTACATATACTGAGTAAGATAACAAAAGTAAATTTTTACTTAATAAAGCTATAAATAAAGCTATTACAAACCACATGACTAATATTCCGAAATAGAAAAATAAGAATATTGTTTTTTTACTAATCTGTTTTTTATAGGCTTTTGCTCCCCATACTTTTAATGGATAACTAATTGAAGTCATTCGTTTATTTACATGCATAATATACCGCACTGTTTCGTTCTTTTTTAAAAAAATTGGAAAAACAAAGCTTGGATTATTATATGTTCTGTCGTAAAAAGGTATTTGGTCACCACTTTGGCCAATTAATTCAGCTTTTTTATTGCCACTTATTTTATATAGATAACAAGTATCAATATGGGGGTTATCTAATTCAATATAAACACTTTGGCCATTTGTATTAGCATTCTTTATTTCAAATAAAATCCAAAAATAATCTTT
>DAOVUO010000303.1 GCA_030632545.1 Bacteroidales bacterium | reverse complement strand
TCAATACCTTCATCAACTGCAAATTCAAGAATTTCGTTATGTTTTTCGAGGTTTAAATCGTATTTGTTGATAATAATTCCTGCTGGTAGATTGAATTTTTTCACCAATTCGTATACTCTCTGTAAATCGTGTAGTCCTGAAACTGTTGGTTCTGTAACTAAAATTACGTAAGCAGCACCAGAAAGAGATGAAATTACTGGACAACCAACTCCAGGTGAGCCATCAACAAGAATGTATTTTTTATTGTATTTTTCGGCAAGCTGACGTGCAACATTTTTAACTGTTGCAACTAGTTTTCCTGAATTTTCGGTACCAATTCCAAGCTTGGCATGTACCATGGCACTATTGGTTCTTGTGTTTGATATATACCATTCACCATCCAAGCGCTTATGCATGGATATTGCAGCTTCTGGACAGACTTTTTCGCAATAACTACAGCCTTCGCAGTTTAATGGAATTATTTCGTGTGTATTTTCAAGTACCGAAATAGCATCAAATCGGCAAATATCAAAGCATTTTCCACAATTTGTACATTTATCAGCATCAATTTTAGCTTCCAAGCTACTGTAAAAATCCTCTTTACGTAATATTTTTGGACACATAAGTAAATGCATATCAGCGGCATCTACATCACAGTCGGCAATAATCATGTCTTTTTTACCCAAATAAGCAAAAGAGGCAGTTATTGATGTTTTTCCTGTTCCACCTTTTCCTGAGATAACTACAATTTCTTTCATAAGGCTACAGATTTTTTGATAAATAACTCAATTTTTATTAATTCCTGAGCAACTTCGGGGATTTTATCAAAAAGCAATTCGCCATTTGAATAAAGTTCTGCAATTTTTCTACTATTAGGAATTTTAGCCAAAATTGGAATATTATTTTCGATGCAGTAATTTTCTACACCATCATTTCCAATTCCATGACGATTTATTACTACGCCAAACTTTTTTTCTAATTTCTGCATTGTTTCCACTGCTAAAATTAAATCGTTTAAGCCAAAAGGTGTTGGCTCTGTAACCAGAATCACAAAATCTGCATTTTTAGTGGCTTCTATTACAGGGCAAGAAGTTCCTGGTGGAGAGTCAAAAATTTTAATAATTTCCTTTGAAAAATTATTCTCAACAAATTCAATGGTTTGAGAAATAAGAGGAACAGACATTTCTTCGCCAATATTTAGTTTACTTTCGATAAAATGCAAATCATTGTTTTGAAAATGCTTTAGCTCGCCAATTTTCTTAGGAATCATTGGTAACGATTGTGTTGGACAAAGTTCCGAGCAAGCATAGCAGCTATGGCATAATTGAGGAAAAACCATTATCATGTCCACCATTTGAATAACTGCATTAAAATTACAGTTTTTCTGACATTCGCCACATAAGATACACGATTTTTGATTCCATTCGGGTATCATAGTAAATTTATCTTCTGAGGCAATTAGCTCTGCTTCAATAAAAAGACCAGAATTGGGTTCTTCTACATCTAAATCAACTAGAACTATTTTTTGCTTTGTCGAAAGATAAGCAGAAAGATTGGTTGATAATGTTGTTTTACCTGTTCCGCCCTTTCCACTCGCAATTGCTATTTTCATTTTTTCTTGTTTAATAATTCCTCTCGAATCATTGTGTGTCCACATTCAGGACATTTAAGTGTGGTGCATTTTACACCTTGCTGGTGTCCAATTTTTGCATCACATTTAGCGCAAACACAGTATCCGCCAGTACCAAACGAACCTCCCTTGTTTTTTCCATGTCCACTTCCTTTTCCAAGGCCTTTTCCATTTTCTTTATTTGAGTTATTCATCGTTATTTTTTAATTTCTGTTCAAGATTTTCTAATTGCTTACGTAATTCACTAATTTCATCTTGTAAGTCTGCTTGATTTTGTGGTTTTGATTCAATATTGCCACCAAAACCAATTCCATTTCTGTTTCCAAATCCTCTTCCGCCGCCGCCTTGTCTTTGTCCAAAACGTCCTCCTCTTCCTCTTCCATAAAAAGACTGTTCTGTGTTTTTTGTGCAATTTCCTTGCGCTCTACCTGTTTTTTGGCCATTTCCATTAGGGCCTGTTCCATCTAAATTTGGCATAATTACCTCCTGTTTTTATGATTAACACAACATTTCCCATGACCAAATCCACCTGCCAGATTTATTAAATTTGACGATTCGCAATTTGGGCACGTTTGAATACTTTTTTCAATATCTATTACGAACATTTGTCCACAATTTAAACAGCGAGTTATATTCTTTTTAAAATGAATATTGCCACCATCTATTTGTAAAGCATTACCTTGTATAATAAATTCTATTAATTTTTTACGTGCTTTTTCAATTAATCTAGTAAATGTTGGACGCGAAATATTCATATTTTCAGCCGCATCAATTTGCGACAGCCCAACGTAATCAGCTAGTCTGAGTGCTTCAAATTCATCAAGACTAAGTATTGTATTATTTAAGTATTGAGATTCTACTCCAACTGGTTTAAATCGGCTGTATAAAGGTGGTTGAAAAACTTGTCTTTCCTTTTCGCGTCGTGCCATAGATTAATTTTTCACAAAAATAATGAACTTATGTTCATAATAAAAGTTTTTGAATATGTTTTTGAAACATATTTTTTTTTGAAAGTTTTAAAATAGTTCTACTTTACGAAGTAAAAATCAGCAAACAATTATTTACAAGTTTAAATTTGATTAATGTTCAAAATATTTTTAAAATAGCTTGATTGTTTAAAAGCTTGATTTGTATTTTGCCAAACTACATTGGTGGCAATTTCCCATTTAATTCCTGATATCCCTGGCTTTTCGCCAATAAATCTGTACATTTCATGGGCAGTATTTAGTTCAATTCGCTCTTTTAATTGAGGATCTAAAGTTAGTATTTCGTTTAAATTTATATTTTTTTCAGATTGATTGTTAAACAAAATGTTGATTTTATCAAGATAGAAACTAAGTGTTGCTTTGCCCAGAAGCTTAAAGTCAGAATCGTTGATACTTTGGTAAATAAGCATATCATTTTCTGAGAAAATAGCCTGTTTATTTTTATCTGCAATTTGTTTTCGGATGTGATTAGTGAAAATTTGTGATTGAAATCTAAATGCATCTTCAATATTATTATATGGCAAAGTTTTATCGTTCATGGCATGTAGGATATTATACTTGTCAACGGTAATTTTAAAATTGCATTTTTTACAAGTGATAGTATTTTTTTTTGCTTCAAATCCGTGAAATGATTTACAATTTGGGCAGTAAAAAAGCACATGATTTAGATACTCAGCTCTTTTGTTAGAACGAATTTTTACTTGTGCATTTTTTTGATATTCTGATTCTGAGTGCTCTAAATCTGCTTTTAAAAGTACAGTAATTTCCTGAGAACTTAATCTACTCAATTTTTCTTTATCAGCCATAAGTTTGTATACAATATTTACAGCAGCATTGCGTGTACTATAAGCCCAGCGTGGATTAAATAAAAACATTCCTTGCATTTTTACTGTAATTACAGGAACATTAAGTAATTTTATCAATTTCCCTATGGAATCATCAATATGTAAAGTGTTACCTGTCCAAGTGCGTGTAGCTTCAGGAAAAAGAGCCACAGCCTCACCATTTTTTATGTACTCAAGCAGAGTGCGAATTACCTGAGTGTCGCGCATATTTTTTCTTTTAGGGATGATTTTATAACGCTCTAGGAAGAACCGTTTTATAGGATCTTTCATAACTGCGTCAGAAGAAACAAAATGGGGATATTTCTTTATAAAGTTGCTTACAACAAATGGGTCCCAAAAACCAACATGATTTGAAAGAAGGATATAGGGCTCATCTATATTTTTAATTTCATCTGAAATATCAGCAGTAATTTTAAATCTCTTTGTAAAGAAGAACAAAAATATTTTTGCTAATAATTGAAATCCTTTATTAATTTTATATTTTTTCATGCTTATTTTTTTACCCATTTATGCGTTTCACTACAATTTTTAGTCGTAATTTTTATTAAGTACGTACCACTTTTTAGAGAGCTAATATCTACACTTTTTGAAATATTGCTAAGATTATACTCCAATAAGATTTTTCCATCTGCTGAAAAAACAGATAGTTTTGTTGGATTTTGAATATCCCCTTTAATATTTAGTCGTGATATCCCTGGATTTGGGTAGAGCTCAAATTTATTCGAATTAAATTTATTCGAAATATTTGTCTCTACTTTCTGAAAATCTGAAATCTGAATGCTACTTACAGTGTTTTCCCAATTAATTTTTACAACCAATGTATTGCTACTAGAATTATGAAAATATCCCTCGCTGCTACTTAAAAATTGCTCATAATTATCTAAACTAGATAAAGTTAAATTTTCGTGTTTTATGTTTAATGGAAAATCTTTAATTCTAAAAATTTCAAAAGTAATATTTCTTGATT
>DAOVUO010000135.1 GCA_030632545.1 Bacteroidales bacterium | reverse complement strand
TTTTTGGTTCGTTTTCAAGTTCTAAGAGACTCTCTTCCAAATGTTGCAAAAGCAATATAGCTTCTTCAACAAATTTGTCTTTAAATTGTAAAATATAATCATCCATATTATATAATGTTTTTAGTTTTTTTTTGATATGGGGGAATTTACACTAAACTCTTTTTGCAAAATTGTATTCATGTCATGCCGAAAGACTTTTAGTTTTGTCTCGATTTTTTTTCGAGATAATTACTAAAAACGTATCGGTATAATTCTTTGTTATAGAGTTGCTTTTTACTATTAAAGGAAGACCTCTATAATTATAAATGCAAATTTAGAGTATTATAAATCAGGATAAAAGAGTAGTATTACCTGATTTTTTTTAAAAAAACACGCAAGTAGTTTTACTTGTTTTCTACTATTTAATAATTTTAATCAAAATAATAAATCCCATACAGCTTAGGTTTGTATGGGATTTTATTTACACAATTACTTTATGTAAAATTTAAATTTCAATAAGTTTATTTTTAATTCCAATCATAATAAGGCTACTTATATTTTTGGCTCCAGTTTTATCAAAAAGTTTTCTTTTGTGACCTTCAACAGTTCTGTGCGAAATATTAAGTTTTTCGGCAATATATTTTGCCGAAAGTCCGCCACAAATTAATTCGAAAACTTCCTTTTCTCTAGGAGTAAATTTTATTGTATCACTTTTTTCTGAATTTGTTTGATTTTTATTTCCCAGAGTAACAATTATGTTTTTTAATATGTCAACAGAAAAATATTCGAACCCAGAAGAAACCATTCTTATAGCTTCAGCTAATTCATTACTTCCAGATTTTTTTAACAGAAATCCATTTACTCCAGCATGTATCATTTTATAATAATAATCTTCATCGCCAAACATAGTTATAGCAATAAATTTAAGTTCTGGTTTTATTTCTAATGCCTTTTTAGTTGCAGTAATTCCATCCATATTGGGCATTTTTATATCCATCAAAACAATATCAGGTGTAAGAGTTTTAATTAATTCTAAAAATTTAAGTCCATCTTCGGCTTCGGCAATTACTTCTACATTTGGCAATTCATACAGTAAAAACTTTAGCCCTTCTCGAAACATTTTGTGGTCGTCAACAATAATTACTTTTAATTTTTTCATTTGCTTTTAATTTTTTTAAATGTCAGGCAATAATTTTTTTATAGCTTAATAAATATTTTGCAAAGCATTCCTTTATTATAATTACTTGAAAATGTTATACTACCATGCAATGATTTTATTCTTGCATATATATTGTGAATTCCCATTCCTAAAACAGATTTTCTAGCTTCTTCTATATTAAATCCAATTCCATTATCCGAATAATCAACCGTTAGTTCTTTTTTTTGCAATTTAATTTCGATTCTAATATCCTTAGCATTGGAATGTTTTATTGAATTATTAATCAATTCAGTTATAATACGATATAAGGTTGTTTCAATTTCATTTTTTATCCTTTCATTCATATTATAAATTTGCAATATGCTTATTCCATTTAATTTATCATTTTTTTTACAAAAAGATTTTAAAGCAACCACAAGACCAAAATTTTCAAGTATATGTGGACTGATATTATTGGATATTTCTTGAGCACTTTTAATTGCCTCATTAATTGAATCCTGAATTCTGTTTATCGCAATTAATATCCTATCTGGCTCTTTAGTTATTTTTAATGCCTGAACATATAAGTTGATAGTTGATAGAATTGGACCAAGACCGTCGTGTAATTCAGTAGCAAATTTTCGCTTTTCTTTTTCCTCGGTATTAATAATTACATTCATTATTCTTTTTTCTATTTCTTTTTTTTCACTTATGTCGCGAAAAGCTGTAACTCTTATTTTTTCACCATGTTGAAAAAAATCAAAAGCTTCTACTTCAACAGGAATCAAATTCCCATCTTTTCGAATTATCTCAACTTCGTGTACAGATACATATTTTTGTTCTTTTTTGTCTAACATAAATGAATGGTATCTCTTTGGTATTATCAGTTCTTGAATATTTGCACCTATTAATTCGTTATATTTATAACCCGATATATTAAGTAATGCTTTGTTTGCATCAATAGCAATTCCATTTCTATGAATTAATATGCCTTCAATAGTTAAGTCAGATAGTTTTTTAAAACGTTCTTCGCTTTCTTCTGCTTTTTCTTTGGCACTTATTAATTCTTGCTCTATTTTTTTTCGTTTAGTAATATCTCTAATTAATCCAATAAAACCAATTGTATTTTCTTCTCTATCATTAAGAAAATGTATGCTGGCCTCACCTAGAAAAAGTTCATTATTTTTTTTCTTAAAACTAGAAGTATTATAAAGAGCGCTTTTATTAATATTATTTTTTTTAATTTTCCTTCCAATTTCAATAAAGGAGTTTTCGTTTTGAAGTAAAATGATTGTATTCTTACCTATAATTTCATCGTACAAATATCCGAATAATGAAAGAAATGCAGGATTACAATGAACAATAATTCTATTAGTATCTACCACAATTATTGCATCTCTGATGGAATTAAAAAGAGAGCGATATTTTTCTTGATTATTTTCGGCCTTTTCTTTAGCAATAATTAATTCTTCATTTTGTTTATTGAGTTCCTTTTCTATATTTTTTTTCTGTGTAATATCACTGAATAAAGTTGCAAAATATCCTTTTTTAGGAGAAAAAGATACAACCGAATACCATTTGTTCAAACCCTCAGAATACTGCTCAAATTTAATAGGTTTTCCCGTCAATGCTACTGTGCCATATTCTTTTATCCAATTTGTAGAATCATTTTCAATACCTGGTATTACTTCAGTAACTTTCTTATTTTTTATATTTTCCATTTTTAAACCAGTTTGTACTTCAAATGCCTGATTTACTTCAAGAAAAACATAATCAATTACTTTGTCGTTATCATCTTGTATTATTCTGTGTAAAGCAAAAGCTTCAGACATATTTTCAAAGAGTGATTTATATTTTTTCTTGCTTTTTTCCTCCTTTTCTTTGTCAATAATTAGCTTATCATTTTTTTCTTGCTGTGTAATGTCAATAATTAAGCCTTCATAATGAGTAATTTTTTGATTTTTATCTCTTATTATGTACGTTATATCTTTTACCCATTTTACTAATCCACTTTTAGTAATAATCCTGTATGCTGAATGTTCAAAAGAATTGACATCAATATCTTTATTTTCATTTTCATCAACTTCGCTTAATACTCTATAATAATCATCTGGATGTATTATTTCACTATAAGTAATTTTTCTAGAAAGAAAATCCTCTGTAGTGTATTCTAAAATAGTTGCTACATTTTCTGAAACAAATTCAACAGGCCAATTTTTCTCATTTTTCCATATAAACCTAATTATCAAACTTTTTTCAAGAAGACTTGCCGTTATTCTATGAGATTCTAATTCTTTTTCTAATTCCTGATATGTAGGTTTTGTGCTCATAATATAATTTATTCCGACACAGTTTTAGTAATTGGAATAATGCACTTCGTTTTTATTACAAAACTAAAAGTCTATCGGCATTGTTTACTCCCACTTAAATATGGGATACAAATACCTAAGTTACAAAATTCCTTAGACTAAAGGTATAAATTTATATTAAAATAAACTTTATAAAAACTAAAAAAATAGAATGTAGGGGAATTTAAGGTGTTATACTACTAATTTGTATCCCATTTTACTTTAAGGGATTGTTCCGAAATAACTTGGTTTAAAACTGTCAATTTATTCCATCACAATCCCTAAGTATAACAATTAAAAATCAAAATACTCATTGTGTAAATATGTTCTAATACCCAAACTAAAATATTCACTCGTTATTAATGCATTAGTTTTATGCTGATAATAGCCAGCAAAAATCTGTAAATAGGTTTGTTTGTTAAATATATAAGCTAATTCTAAGCGCAAATTTTCAACATCTTGTTTCGAGTGCTCAAATTGCTTATTCGTGTATAATAAATCTACTGCATTTCCTATTTGCTGATATTGATTATAAAAAGCAATCAGTTTAAAATCAAAAATATCAAACTGAATTTGTACTAATTTTTCAGTAAAATTATTTCCCAAAGGATGTGCTAAGGATTCATTATAGTGTGTATATGTCTGAATACTATCGTTTAAATCAAAAACATTAGACGATGCATAATTTAATTCTGCTCTAATACTAAATTGTGCTTTAGGAAATAGCTTTCCATTTATTCGAGGGACAAAAAGCCCCATTTGCCAAGCATATTTTTCAGTTTTCAAATCATCCAATAAAAACTGAGAGTATATTTTTACATAATTTATTAAACGATATTCCAAATTGAGACCTAATTGAACATTATTTTCATTATCTAATCCGTAAGTACTTGGCTGAATAAAAGGAATTGGGACAAATAACTGCCATGGATAAGTTCTCCCACTTTCGGCAATTTGAGTTTTCCACAAAACACTTTGAAAAAACAAAGCTGTAAAACTTGGAATTGGCGAATAGCTTAAGGTTTGATAACTAGCATTTTTCCTATAATGTATGGCGTAATATTTATAGTAAAAGTTATTGTATTCAGTCCATAAGGCAGTGTATTGCCACCTCTTATTTTCGTATTGTAGCTTAAAATAAGGATAAGAAAATGAAAAATCTGAAAGCAGAAAACTGCGGTATCCACTTCCAATAAATTGCTTTCCATGTCCAAAACTCACATTAAAATTTTCAGTAGCCTGAAAAGAAAAATTAGCCAGTGCTTGTGAATAATCATGTTGAGTTTCTTTAAATATTTTAGTAGCTCCATGCCCAGGAACAACAATATGCTGTTGCACATAATCATCAATATAGCCTGGAAAAGAAGCTTGATTCTCATAAAATATAGAATTAAAACTTAATTTTTCACCAATCCTTGCTTTTATTTCAATTCCACGAGTGTTTTGATACCAATTAACGGCACTATCGGCTACTTTTGTTTTTTGATAATTAATCAGCGGATTAACAGATAGATAATAATTTTTCTGTCGTATTTTAGAAAAATCCTCCTCTTTTAATTTTCGCATTAGCCAATATTTTCTATCAGAATGAGGATAATGTACTGTACTATCAATTTTATTTAAATTAATGGGTCTAAAAATCTGGTGAAAATAGTTTTGCTCAAATAGTTTTGCCTCAAATTCTATATTTTGATTAGAATTAAGTGTTTGAAACGTAAGCTGTCCTTGCACATTTATAAATGCACTCATAAGAACTAAAACACTAATCACTAGTTTCATATATTGTCTTTTTATAAAGTTTGTTGTTGATGAGATTTTAATTGTTTAACATCCTGCAAAGCATTAAATGTTGCACATTTATTATTAAGTTTTAAGTTTCGAGTGCTAAGTTTAAAGTTAAATACTGATTATATAGCAGTTATGTTTGATGAATTTATTTTTGCAAATAGTTGTCATTCAGTGTCTTACGAACGTTTAACTGCCTGTCCCGAACATGGGGAAACCATTGCTATAAGCTATTTCATTTTATTATAAATAAAAAGAACCAAAGGAAAAGTTTCTCCTTTGGTTCGAGTTGATGTCGTAATAACGCTACAAATTCCGACATTCAAAATTATTGATATTTTTTTATTAGCTCTATATATTTACTGCGCAATGCATTAGCTTCTTTTAATCCACATTTACAACCATAAATACGTACTGTATTAAACATTTCATTTCGATAATATAACACAGCCTGTGCTGCATCAAAATTATATTCTGGTAAATTACTTCTCGTTAGATGTGTCAATTTACGAAAAAACTCCCAACTTAAAAAATGTGGAATAACTAAATAATAAGTATTCTCCATCTCTGTATCTTCAAAAACATTTTCGTCTAATACTTTGAGAACAAAGAATTTCTTAAGCTTAGTTAAACCTAATTCTCCAAATTTCCTGTCTTTCTCAAACAATATTCCTTCAGCTTGATATGCTCTTTGAAGCAGCTCTACTTGGTCATAATTTTCTAAATCTTTAATTCTAATAGAATAATGTGTTTTTGTTCCGATTTGAATTTGTGCATCGTAATTTTGAAACGGAAATCCAATATATTTCTTAATTTTGTGAGAAATACTTGTAATTTCCTCCCATGAATATATATTTTTTGTTAAAAAATAAATATGCCCTGGTGCGGTTTCTGGAGAAGGAAGATTAATTCCATGATAACCAGGATATGGTCTCTGGTCTTCAACAACAAGAGTACCTGCTACTATTTTTGAATTAAGTTTAGTAAAGTTTTCCTCTTTTAAAACATAACCAAATGAATCGAAAATTGTATTTTTTTCCATAAAATTTAGATTATTAAAAATTTAAAATACTGTAGATGCAATATACAAAAAAACATTTAAAATTTAATTAAAACCATAAATTATGAAAACAAAAATTGTATTTTTATTAATAAGCTTGATTTTTTTGAGCACTAATTATTCTTATTCCCAGAATGTTAATGAATTACTTAATAGAGCTAAAAAAAAGGCGATTAAATCTGTAGAAAGAAAAGTTGAAAGTGAAACCAAAGCTATTGTTGATAAAGCTGTGGATAAGGCAGTAGACAAAACAGTGGAAAAAACAAAAGAGAAAATAAACGAAAACAAAAAACAAAAAAATACGACTAAAAATAAAGAAGAAGCAATAGAAGTAGAAGAAGCCACAGAAATTGAGACAAATAGTCAACCTACAAATCAGTCATCAAAAAAAGATGAAAATACTGAAGAAAATTTAACCG
>DAOVUO010000055.1 GCA_030632545.1 Bacteroidales bacterium | reverse complement strand
CATAAACAAGTTGGGGTAAGGAGTTCTGAATATAAGAAAAAAAACGCATTAAAACTGTAAACTATATGTAAACCGGCTGTTTTTTACCCACCTGTACTAAAAAATGAAGGCCCGATAAACTATTGTCTATCAAGCCTTTTGTTTTGTCGGGGTGAGAAGACTTGAACTTCCGACCCCACGCCCCCCAGACGCGTACTCTGCCAACTGAGCTACACCCCGAACTATTTACTATGCTAAAACATTTGTCATTTTTTACTCTAAACTTGAAAAGTACTTCATAAACTGAGCTCTTTCATAAATTGCAGGACTTTTCACGTTTTTATAGCTCATCTTTCCTTTAAATGAATCAACTGTCTCATAATTCATCTTTTCCATCCAAGTTAAAATTGCCGTATTAAAACCCTTTATTTGCTCAATACCACCATTATACAAAACAGAAGCTAACTGAACTGTTGTGGCACCAGCCAGAATCAAACGAATTGCTGCTTCAGCATCGTGAACTCCTGTACTTGCAGAAAATTCAATTTTACTCGTTTTCCCGTCTAACATGCCAATCCATCTTAGAGCTTGATTATAATCATCCGCTGAACTAAAAATATTGGAATTCATAAAGTCCATTTTCTCAATATCAATATCTGGTTCAAAAAAACGATTAAACAGAACAACAGCATCTGCTCCTGCAGCTTTTAATCGCTCTACCATATAAATCAAATTCGTGAACTGACTACTTATTTTTACAGCAATAGGAATGCTTAGTTTAGATTTAACCGCAGTAACAATATCAATATAAGTCTGTTCTACATCTTTCGAAGAATATTCTTTTGATGTTGGAATAATATGGATATTTAATTCTAATGCATCAGCACCAGCTTCCTGAATACTCTCAGCAAATTCTATCCAATCATCTGCCGACACGCAGTTAATACTTGCAATTATTGGTATTTTAACTGCCTGTTTTGCCTCTTTAATATGCTTTAAATAATTATCCAAAGTATTACTACGTGTGTAGTTTCTGATATAATCTTCGGCCTCAGGATAATCATTATGTTTAAGCAAATAACCTGTTTCAAGCAAAATTTGCTCTTCAAACAATGATTTTAGAACAACGGCGCCAGCACCACTTTTTTCCATTAGTTTTATTTTCTCAACACTATTACTAAGGCCATTACTGCTAACAATCAGCGGACTCTCTAAGGATAATCCTAAATAATTTATTTTTAACTTACTCATAATACTATGGGATTGTCTATTTATTATTTACTATTTATCATTTCGTTTACTCCTGATAATATATAACTTAGAAATTTTAGTTCATAACAATTCGTATACATTCTCAGAGTAAGTAGTGTAAAAGTATAGATATTTTCGGAAATTGATAACGAAAATTTGCTATTTAGAATGAGTTCAATTTATTTCTTATAATTTCGCTCACCAAAAATACTGCTCCCCAAGCGCACCATAGTACTTCCATTATCAATAGCTAAATCATAATCGCCAGACATTCCCATCGAAATTTCCAGAAAACTTTCATTTTCCACAAAAAAAGTAGCTTTCAATTCGTCGAAACATGATTTTAGAAACTGAAACTCTTGCTTTACCTGATTTTCATCGTCAGTATAAGTAGCCATTCCCATCAAACCAACTATTTCCACATTTTTTAAATCAATCAAATAGTCTGATGATAAAATTTCCTTGAGCTTATCTAAATCTAAGCCAAATTTTGTATCCTCATCAGCAATATGTAACTGCATTAGCACAGGAATTACACGATTATTTTTTAAAGCTTCTTTATTTATTGCTTTTAATAGTTTAAGGCTATCAACAGCATGAATTAATGACACAAAAGGTGCAATAAATTTTATTTTATTGCTTTGTAAATGGCCAATATAGTGCCACTCAATATCTTTTGGTAAATCTTCATGTTTTTGTGCTAATTCCTGAACTTTATTCTCCCCAAAAATTCTTACACCATGCTCGTATAATTCCAAAATATCAGCATTAGGCTTCGTTTTTGAAACCGAAACAAGTTTTACATCTTCAGGAATTGTTCCTTTTATCTTATCAAAATCACTTACTAAACTCATTAATAAAACATTATATAAATAATAATAAACTAACTGCCATAACTGCCATTCCTGCAATTAAACCATAAATTGCCAAATGATGCTCACCATATTCTTCAGCCGTTGGAAGGAGCTCGTCTAATGAAATAAAAACCATTATACCTGCTACTGCTGCAAACATAAGCCCAAATGTGATATCACTCATAAATGGCATAAAAATAAAAAAACCTATCAGAGCACCAACTGGTTCGGCAAGACCACTAGAAAAAGACAGCAAAAAAGCTTTTTTTCTGTTTCCTGTGGCAAAATATATTGGAATACTTACAGCTATTCCCTCAGGAATATTATGTATAGCTATGGCAACTGCTATTGGAACACCCAACTTTGGGTCTTCGATAGCAGCCATAAATGTAGCCAAACCTTCAGGAAAATTATGAATTGCAATTGCCAAAGCTGAAAACATCCCCATTTTAAGCAAACGCTTATCTTTTATTTCCTGCGGCATATCCTCAACCTTTCTTGCTTCGTGAGGATTTTCAATTTCGGGCACAAGTCTATCAATAATGGCAATAAATGCAATTCCACCAAAAAAAGCTATTACTGTTAGCCAACTACCCCAAAATTCGCCACGGGCTTCAACTAAACTATCTTTTGCTTTCACAAAAATCTCTACTAAAGACACATATATCATCACACCAGCCGAAAACCCAAGTGCAACAGAAAGAAATTTAGTATTTGTTTTTTTTGTAAAAAAGGCCATGGCACTTCCAATACCTGTTGACAAACCTGCAAACATGGTTAAACCGAAAGCTATAAATATTACATTCCACTCCATCCTTTAATTATACTTTATAATGCGAATTGTATCCAATTCTAACCGGATCTTGAGCCAATTTTTTAATTTTTCGTTATTCTTTTTTTGATTATACGAAGAAAATTTACGATCCCATTTTACCAAAATTGTTGGTATTGTATCAATAATACTATCATTTGGTAACTCAAAACTATTTGCTAAAGCAAATTTATCTAACTCTGGATACTGTATTGCAATTTCCCTCTGCAAGGTGCGCAAAGGTAAACTATCCTTTTTATATCGAAACAACTCATTTTCAAGAAAAATAATTCTTTCGTCCTTAGTTTTAAGTATTGCTTCATTTTTTTCATATAACTCCTCTATAATCCCTGTACGCAACTCTTTACTGAGGTTCATACTTAAATCGTTAATTCTATTTGAAAGTGCCTCAGTATTATCTTTTGCTTGATGTACTACAAATTTAGTATTTAGTGTAACCGAAAAAAGTTTTGCCATCCATGTATCATCAGCGACTAAACCAAATTCTGGTAATAATCTGCTTAAACTATCAATTTTATACTGACTAATTTCATCGCCTATCATGTATATGTCGATACTAGACAAAGTATCGTTAAAAGTACTTCTCGAATTAATCACCTCACTACCATCAAACTGTGTGTTTTCCTGTAAGAATTGATTAGCATACGCACTAAATCGTGATTCCTGTATAACATCCCAAAATAATTTTGTTGATGGTAAAATCACAATAATCACAAAAACAATAATATAACGTTTAAATTTTCTCTCAGTTATTTGATTCATTAAATGCTTAACAGGAAAACGAAAGTAACGAACCATTAAAAAAGTGGCCAAACTAATAAATACTGAGTTTAAAAAGAATAAATAAAATGCTCCAAAGAAATAATTATACTGAGCTGTTGCCAATCCATAGCCAGCGGTGCATAAAGGCGGCATTAGTGCAGTAGCAATTGCCACACCAGGAACAACATTGCTTTTCTCATATCTTGAACCTGCGATTATACCAGCAAAACCACCAAAAGTACCAATTAAAACATCTAAAACAGTAGGTTTTGTTCTAGCCAAAAGTTCCGAACTCACATCGGAAAGAGGCGAAATCCAAAAATAAAGTGTAGAGCTTAATAAGCTGATTAGAATTGCAATACCAAAATTCTTTAATGCTCGAGTTAAAGTTACCCAATCATTTGTTCCTACAGCCAAACCAATAGCCAAAATTGGCCCCATTAATGGAGAAATAAGCATAGCACCAATAACTACAGCGGGCGAATTTATATTTAAGCCAATCGAAGCTATAAAAATTGAAGCTACTAAAATCCAGACAGTATGTCCTTTAAACACCATATCTCTCTTAATTCCCTCAATTGTTCCTTTAATATCAGTACCTTTTCTCACACTCAATAAATCGATAAAATAAAATTTCACTTTATCTACTAAGATTTTTGAATCATGCAATAAGGCTTTTGGCGTAGCAAAATCCTTAGATTGTTTTTTAGTATTTTTCTTTTCGTCCATAATTATCAATAAACTGGAACAATATTACAACATTTGTTTAAAACAGAATACATATATAATATGAATTCCAAAATTAATTTAGTATATTGCTAATTAATAGGGAAACATCATTTATCAAAATGAGTATGGATTCAAAAGATAACGACTTAGTACACCGCATTAAAAATCTTATCGAAGAAAATAAAGAGCTTAATGAGCAGGTGAAAAATTTAACAACTAACCTTGAAAAAGCTGAAATTGAATTAGACTACTATAAAAAAGTTATTGCTAAAGTCCCACAAGATTTATTGCCAAAAGGGATGAAGCCAAAACTAGATAGTAAAACCCTCCGTTTCAAAATGGCGACAGTATTGTTTCTTGACATTCAAGGGTTTAAAGACATTGCATTTGAGCGAAATTCACAAGAAATTATAGACGAATTAGACCAAATATTATTTCATTTTAATGATATAGTAACTAAATTCAAAATTCAAAAAATTAAAACAATTGGTGATGCATACATGGCCGCAGGAGGTGTACCTGTGAAAAATATCACTAATCCTATTGATGTGGTGTTAGCTGCACTTGAAATGGAAGAGTATCTTAGTGTTCTAAAAAAACAATACGAGGCTGAAAATAAAAAATTCTGGAACTTAAAATTAGGAATTCATACAGGGCCAGTAACTGCTTCTGCTCATGGAAAAAGAAGAATTTCGTATGATTTAAAAGGTGATACTGTAAATATTGCAACACGAATGGCATCAGCAAGTGATAGCGGTAGAGTTAACATCTCTGTTATGACCTATGAGCTTATCCGAGAATATTTTATCTGCGAATTTCATGGTACAATTCCTGTCAAGTATAAAGGTAATTTAGATATGTATTATGTAAAACGCATAAAACATGCATATAGTGAAGATAGAAAAATTGGAAGAAAACCTAATGATATTTTTGGAGTAAAATACAAACTAAGACAAATAACCGATTTACAGGAATTAGTGCTTGACATGCTTGAAATAGAGCTTCCTGATTACCTTTATTATCACAATTATAAACATACTATTGATGTAGTTAATCAAGCTGAACTAATTGGTTATGGTGAAGGTGTTGATGATGAAGCAATTTTATTACTTAGAACGGCTGCCCTTTTTCACGATTCTGGACATATCAATGGCGGTTATGATGGTCACGAACACCGCAGTACAGAAATTGCACGTAAATGGTTGCCAAAATTTAATTACACACAAGAACAAATCGACCGAATTTGCGATATTATTATGGCTACAGAATTGCCGCCAAGACCAGGCGATGATACTCTAAAAACAATAATTTGTGATGCAGATTTAGATTATCTTGGAAGGAGCGACTTTATACCTGTTTCAAACACATTATATAGAGAACTTAAAGCTCAAAATAAAGTAATTTCGTTAAATGAATGGAATAAAATGCAAGTTGGCTTTTTATCTAAACATCATTTTTTTACAGAAACTGCGAATAAATTAAGGGAAGTAAATAAACAAAAACAGGTGGATCGTATTTCGTCAACAATTGTAGAAGATGAAGCTGCTGCACTAAAACTTGAAGAGGAATTTGAAAAGCAAGTTACGCCAAAAAAAACAAACGGAGATAAATAAAAAAAAGCCCTTTAAAAGGGCTTTTTTTTTATTTTTTATTTTCGAATTAATCACTATTCATAGATATCAAAAATTCTTCATTTGATCTAGTTCGTGCCAATTTATCTCTTAAAAATTCCATCGCTTCCATAGAATTCATATCACCAATATAATTCCTTAAAATATACATTTTATTTAAGAAATCTTTATCAAGCAATAAGTCATCTCTACGAGTACTAGAAGCATTAATATCCACAGCAGGATAAATTCTCTTATTAGACAATTTTCTATCAAGCTGTAATTCCATATTACCAGTGCCCTTAAACTCTTCAAAAATAACTTCATCCATTTTTGAACCAGTATCAACTAAAGCAGTTGCAATAATAGTTAAAGAGCCTCCATTTTCTATATTTCTTGCTGCACCAAAAAATCTTTTTGGTTTATGTAATGCATTAGCATCAACACCACCCGAAAGTACTTTACCACTTGCTGGAGAAACTGTATTATAAGCACGTGCAAGTCTTGTGATTGAGTCTAAAAGTATAACAACATCTTGTCCACACTCTACTAGTCTTTTAGCCTTTTCTAATACAATTGACGCTACCTTTACATGACGTTCAGCGGGTTCATCAAAAGTAGAAGAAACAACTTCACCATTAACACTTCGCTTCATATCAGTCACCTCCTCAGGGCGCTCATCTATTAATAACACAATAAGATAAACATCTGGATGATTGGCCGCAATTGCATTAGCAATATCTTTCAATAAAATAGTTTTACCTGTTTTAGGTTGAGCTACAATCAAACCACGCTGCCCTTTTCCAATTGGTGCAAACATATCAACAACGCGCGTAGACAATCCTGCCTTAGCATGGCTAGATAAATCGAACTTTTCATCAGGGAAAAGTGGAGTCAAATAATCAAACGGCACTCTATCTCTAATAAAACCAGGATCTCTACCATCAATTTCCTTAATTTTAATTAAAGGAAAAAACTTCTCATTTTCCTTAGGTGGACGAATATACCCCTGAACAGTATCACCTGTTTTTAAACCAAATAATTTAATTTGCGATTGCGATACATAAATATCATCTGGCGAACTAAAATAATTGTAATCCGAAGAACGTAAGAAACCATAACCATCTTGCATAATTTCAAGTACTCCCGATGCAAGAATTAAGGTATCAAAATCTGATTTATCCTTATTTCGTCTATCATACCTACTGTCGCGCCCTTTTTTAACAATCTTATGCCTAGGTTCACTTTCACGATTATCACTTTTTTCAGGCTCTTCAACAGGTTTACTTTCAACAATTGCTTTTTCAATAGGAATTTCAGGATCTTCAGGATCTTCAGAAATTTCAGAAACTTCTTTTTCTTCTGGCAATTCCTTTTTTAATTCAACAACCTTTTTTTTCTTAAGCTTCGGCGATTCAATTTTAACAGGGTTTCCACTAGAGGCCTCAATTGCCTGTTGATCTAAAATTTGATAAATTAAATCTTTCTTTTTTAAAGTATCAGATTTTGCCACTTTTAGGCTTTTTGCAATTTCTCTCAATTCAGAAACGAGTTTTTTATTCAAATCGAGGATATCATACATAGGATTATAATGCTTTAAGATGATGAGTAACTACTAATATAAATTTATTAAAAACATACTTAACTAAAAAACAATAAGATAAGTTTGATATTTTTTGAATTGTGGTTTTACTATCGTATTGACTCTGCAATGATAATTATTTATATGCTATTTCCAAAATAATTCTTACTTAGTATTTGAAGCATAAGTTTATATAAAAAAAACAAGGAAGCAACTCAGGACTTATAACTTGCTGAAACTAAACAATTAAACATAATGTTTTTATGTTTAATATTAATAATCTAGCATCACATTTTTTAAGCAAAAAATAATATTCAAATAAAAAATTAACTCCTATTAATTTGAATATGCTAAATATTTGTGAAAAAAATAAATACAGCAATAATATGTTAAAACTATACAAAAAAATTTTCGCAATAGAAACAAAAAACTACATTTATTGCAGAATAACCCTAAATTATTTTACTAACTAACGCTACAAGTCATGCGACAACTTAAAATTACCAAACAAGTAACTAACAGGGAAACTCCCTCGTTAGACAAGTACCTTCAGGAGATAGGCAAAGTATCGCTATTAACTGCGGATGAGGAAGTTGAACTTGCCAGGAAAATCAGAAAAGACGATGAAATTGCTTTACACAAATTAGTTAATGGCAATTTACGTTTTGTTGTTTCTGTATCGAAACAATACCAGAATCAAGGCTTAAGTTTACCCGATTTAATTAACGAAGGCAATGTAGGGCTGATGAAAGCAGCCAAGCGATTTGATGAAACGAAAGGATTCAAATTCATTTCTTATGCAGTTTGGTGGATTCGTCAATCAATTTTACAAGCACTTGCGGAACAAGCCCGAATTGTTAGACTTCCGTTAAATAAAATTGGTGCTGTGAATAAAGTGAACAATATTACTGCACGTTTAGAGCAACAGTTTGAGCGAGATCCTACTCATCATGAAATTGCAAAAGAATTAGAAATTGCACCCGAAGACGTAAAAGAAGCCATTAAACATAACAACAAACATGTTTCAATGGATCAGCCAATAAAAGACGATGAAAATTCTGATTTTTACGACGTTATGATGTCAGAGGACTCGCCTAAGCCCGACAAAAAACTTATCCACGAATCCTTACAAATGGAAATAGAAAGAACACTTTCTGTTTTAACTCTAAGGGAGGCAGATATAATACGTTTATATTATGGCTTAAACGGAAAAGGAACTCAAACTTTAGAAGAGATTGGAACAGAACTTACTCTTACAAGAGAACGTGTTAGACAAATTAAAGAAAAAGCAATCAAAAGATTACGTTCTTCTCCAAGAAATAAAGTTTTAAGGAATTATTTAGGTTAACCCAATAATTTAATATAATAAAAAAGGATAAAGCGTAAGTTTTTATCCTTTTTTTGTTAACGTGTTATTAACGTGCCAAATCTAAAACCTTTTCAAAATAAGGAGAATTAATCCCAAAACTCCTTAAAGTTGCAATTTGCTTAACATACTCCTGTTTAAAAGAATGTCCTAAAAAATGCCGTGCATCTCTATACTTAGCATATAAAACCATAGCTTCATCAGGTCTATCAAGCAATAACAAAGAATTAGCAAGATAAATTTTAATCCAAAACTGCGAATGATCAATTTCAAACCCTCTTGTGGCAGATAATCTAGCCTCATCATACTTTTTAACCAATAAATAATACCATGCTAAATTCCCATAATTAACAGATAACTTACTATAAACAAGACTGTTATTTGGATTTTTAGAAAATATATTTTCTCTAATTTTAATTACTTCTTTTGTTAGATTTATTTTATCAAAAATCTCTTTTCGTTGAATAATAAGATTATCATAAGCAATTGATTCTTTTACACGATAACTTAATTTTTGCTCTTTTACAGCTAAGGCATCGTAAAACGCTATTATTGAAGCAAGTGTCTCTGCTCGCTGTTTGTCACTCATAAATCCGTTAAGTTGTTTTGACAGTAATTCAACAGCATCCTTTAATTCAACAACATTCATTGTTACAGCAATTGCTTTTTGTTTCTTAATTTTTCCTATAATAAATGATTTTCCTGATTTAACTAACTCATCTTCACTACTCAGTAAAACACTTTCAGATTCTTGCTTTTTCACATCAATTTCTGACTTGTATTTTTTCATAATTTTTTGTGCTTCCTCAACCGTATTAACTTTGCTCAAAGCCTCATTCTGCATTTTCTGTAAACTATCAATACTTGCTAAAGCCAATTCAAGTTTTAATTTACTTATGTTAAGGAGTATTTTTTGCTCTTCCACATCCGCTAATAGAATATTGGCCTGCTCAGCTTTATCTTCTGCAATACCCGACTGGCGAAAGGCCTCAACACCAGCAATTAAGGTAAACACCAAAGCCAACGAAAGGAAAATAAGCAAAAACCTCTGCTTTTTAGCTGCCTTCTTCTGTACTTCTACTTTTTCGTCTGCGGATTTACGCCCT